>DATECW010000104.1:0-33648 GCA_035286705.1 Bacteroidota bacterium | reverse complement strand
CTTCCGGCTGCGCAACGGATCGTTGTTGTAAATGGTGACGGAGGTACCATAGGTCCCACCGGGAAGTCCCTTCGCATTGAATTTCACGGCAATCTCCTGCGAACCGCCGGGCGTAATCACTCCCGACGAAGGAGAAAACGTCACAAAACTGCCCCGCGAGGAACTCACAGCATTCCCCAAAAGCCGGGCCATGCTCGAGTTATAGCTATAGTAATCCATGCCGAAATAAATAACACGTCCAGCGCCGACATTACGCTGCGTGACAACATTGAGGTTGGATGCCAGATCACGAATGATTCTTTTGCCGTTCGTCGAGGAATGATAGTTGGCGCCATCCATGGCCAGGAAGCTCGGCGGCAGGTCTTTGACCAGGGGACTCGTAGGATCGTCGGGCACGACTGTGAATTGCCCGCTGTTTTGAACATTGACCGAAAGCAAACCTGTGGCGTTCAGGAAGGATGTTGAGCCCATTGCATAGTAGTCGAGCACGATCATTGTCTTTCCACTCTGGACAAATGATGTCAACGCGGGGAGAAACGATGTGCCGAGAGACGCCAGATCGGACATCATCTCCTGCTCCGGCATGATGAAAATGTCGGCAGCACCAAGCCGCGTGGCGAACTCAACAGGGTTGTTCGTCGACGTCTTCTCAAATACCACATCCGGCCTGTATTGCCTGATCGCATTCATCGTGTTCTCGACCTCCCCTCCCTCCGTGGTGTCGGCGAATCCAGTCCAGAGAAGAATGCGGGTTGTCCCGGCGGACGCGAGCATTGCGTCAATGGAGAACGGACCCACGGTCGGCGTTCCGTCGTTGGTTCCCTTTCTGCCCATCTGCTCCTGCTGGATCACCGCCCGTTCTTCATCCGTCCTCGCGTTAAGTGTAGAATTCGTCGTCGACATTGCCGAAGCACCCGGGATTTCCCAGAGTAATTCGCCCAAGCCGCCGTTACTCATCGTCATAGTGCTCATGAGCGAGTCTGCGTCTTTCAGCGTGAAGTTCAGGGAATCGGGAGCCACTGTGATGATCGCAGGTTGGACCGTTGTGCCATAGAGCGGTACTGTGACCGAGGGCCTGCCCGTATCGGTGCTGGCGATTGTGATCAAACCCGAGAACGGGCCTGTGGCAGTCGGCGTGAAGCCCACCACCAGTTTTCGTTGAGCATGTGCAGCCAGAGTGAATGAAGAGGTGTCGGGATGGAACATCGGGTCCGATGGAGTGACGGCACTAATCTGGAGCGTTACCGATCCCACATTCTTCACAACAATCGTGTCCTTGCGCGTTATTCCCACGTAGGCAGTTCCGTATTTCACCGTGTCGGGTGAAACCGAAATAATCGGCCTGCCGGCGATCTGCACGGCGGCAAGGACTTTCTTCTTACTGTTCAGCGGATCGTTACTGTGAATCAACAGCGAATAGCGGTAGTCCCCGGGCGGGATACTCTGAGCCATCGCGCTCACCGATACCTCCTGGCTATTCCCCGGATTGAGGGACCCCGAATGCGGCTCGAATGCAAAGCGCACGCCTGATTCGTCGGCCGCGAGACCGCTGTACCATCCCTCAAAACTCCCTTCGATCTCCCCCGTGTCCGGATCGAGCAGGAACGTCAATCCGTTTCCGCTCACGATAAGAAGGTCAGCCGAAACGGAATAGGCCACCCCGTACACATTCACTCCCTGCGGCGACGGAAAACTTCGTATCACCGAGCCGGTAACGGCATCAAGCTCATAAATGCCTTGGGTGAAATTGCTGACAAACAGAGACCGTCTTGATGCGCAATAGGTCATCCCGCCGCCCAGAGGGATCCCGGGTGTGAGGACCGCCACCACACTCTTTGATGCGATGTCAAGAGCGGAAATTGTTCCGGTATTATAATTGAGCAGATACAATAGACTTCCGTCCGTTGCGAGCCCATCGTAGTTTACTTCTCCGGAAACAATGATCGAATCGGCTTTTCCCCCGGTAACCGGAGAAACCTTGTAAATCTTTTCTGTATAACCCGGGAGAACGTACAGCCAGGTACCGTCGAACGCAATTCCATCAGGGCCTCCGCTGAACGACATCGGGAATTCATTGATGACTGTTCCCGTCCGGGGATCGATCTCCCGGATTCCGGTGGAACTTATGCCGTAGAGCGGGAAAAACAGGATTGTGCTCGCGATCCCGCCACCCGTCGCTACAAATGGCTGCACTGCGGAGGCGGTGGAACGATACTGATTCGTAATCACCGATGGGGCCTTCTCTGATGATCCGTTCCACGGTCTCCACAATGAGCCGGGTGCAAACAGGGCCTCGAATCCACGCTTGTCACCATTCGCCGACGTCATGGGCGCAGAATAGTCCCAGTTCAGCACTCCGAGACCGTCGTTCTGAATCGTTATGGTTTGGCTCTCAGTTTCTCCTTCCGCAAGAATGAAGAAGAGGGAATCCGGAAACACGCCAAGGACGGGACGATACAATGCCCTTCCCTCCACAACGAATGTCACCGTCGGATTCTTTTCATCGTTGGTCGAGAAAGTTATCTCTCCCCTGAAATGCCCCGTGTCCGGCCTGGTCGTGGTGAGAACGACGATTGCAACGGTATCGGCCGCTACAGTGAATGAGGTCCTGTCAACCTTGAATGAGGTATCGCTCGCGGCCACATTGCTCACAGACAATGTCACGGAACCTGTGTTCTTCACCAGGATCGTGTCAATCCTCGGCACGTCCTCATAGGCAATCACATCCTTGACGCTGTCGGGCAACACCTTGATAAAAGGTTTTCCTGTAACGTTAAGAGTCACCGGAATGTCCTTCGGATTTCTCAAGGGATCGTTGCTGATGATCGTGAGCGATTTCTGATATTGACCACCCGGGAAATGTGCCGCACTGAACGTAAGGGTGAGGTCTGTCGACTGCTCCGCCTGCAGTGTACCGGCTGTCGTATCCGCATAAGCCCATCCCAGCCCCTCAAGGGCAACTTGAATAGAATTGATCCATAATTGCTGAATGCTCGGCTCGGTGAGATCATCTGCTGAATCGAAGAAATGCATGACAACCGTACCGGTACCGTAGAGACCTGTCATCAGGGCAGGCCACACGCCTCCGTGTCCCGCGTACTGAGCGACAACATTCAGGTCCGACGGATAGCCCGATACCGTGAAGAAAAATTCCGTTGCCGCTCCCCCTGAAAAGGGATCAGTAAGGTTCTCCACCAGGGGACTGGTGTGATCGACAATGTCAATCGGCGTATCGAAATCGACGTAGTCGCCGCGGTCGGCAACACCCGCATACCACTGCCACTGCGGGGTCGGAATGGCGTACGGACTTGGCCCGACTTCGCTAAACAACAATGCTGTGCTGCTCCATTCCGTGATCAACCCGCCTCCTGCGCTCACGAACGATTCAACGGCCTCCTGCACCCCAGGCTCGGTGCCCGAATACTTGTGCACCATCACGAGCACATCGAAATCTTCCAGCAGCCCGCCGAGGATGTCCGAAGTGCTCACTGCGACGGCGTTGTAGGAATGTGCCTGCAGGAAGGAAACGACACTACCGACGTTTTCGTCACCGAACACCGCCACCGAAACACCCTCGCTGTCTGCCAATCCCGCGAATATCGGGTTCCTCGGTACCAATCTCGTTGCAGCACCTGACGCGCCGGAAATAGAAGTGACAGTGAAATTGTTGACCCAATCCCGGTTCGGATGCTGCGCCGATCCGGCGGACGACAAAACACTCGCTTCTTCTTCGCTGCCTCCGGCGATCGCTGATTGCGCCCCTTTGATCCGCCACTGCAATTCTCCGAGCCCGTTGTTGCCGATCGTCAGCGTACGCACGATCGTATCACCCTCGTCGATCGCCACGGCAAACGAGTCCGGAGCAGTCGTCAGTACCGGCGGATGGACTGCCGTGCCGCTGACGACGAAGGCAGGAGCCGGATTCTTCGTGTCGTTGGTCGCGAGTGTTATCGTCTTCCTGAATCCACCCGGACCGTCGGCTTTCGTCGTAATGACGAGCGTTGTGAGGCTCTCTGCGGCAACAGTAAACGATGTCTTGTTTACGGTGACTGTCGTGTCGCTCGGAACAACACTGCTCACCGACAACTGCTCAGAACCGTCGTTTCGCACAATCAGCGTGTCGGTCCTCGCCACACCAACGTATGCCAGGATCCCCGCCAGGCTGTCCGGATCAAAGGCAAAGATCGGCTTGCCGACGACATAGAGTTGTGCAAAAAGGATTTTGGGATTACGCAAAGGATCGTTGTTGGCAAGAGAAATCGCAGATTGATGAGTTCCGGCCCTTACCAATGCCGCATTGAGCGTTACCGTGACGTCCTGCGACCCTCCGGGAGAAACGACTCCTGAAGAGGGTGACAAAGAAACAAGACGTCCCCGGGAAGAGAGAACGGCGTTTGCCAGGACTCTTGCCATGTCATTGTTGTAGCTGTAAAAATCCATACCGATATAAACGACGCGTCCTGTCCCCAGAGTACGCAGAGTCACCACGTTGTTCCCCGACGACACCTCTTTCACGATCTTCTTCCCGGCATTGGAGAAATGGTAATTGGAGCCATTCATGGAGAAAAAAGTGTCCGGCAGATCCTCGACAAGCTCACTCAACGAGTCATGAATCATCACCATAAACTCTCCCGATCCGGTGATGGAAATATCCAGCAGACCGCTGCCGGCCAGGAATGAAGTGGACCCTGTCCCATAGTAATCCATCACAATGAACGTTCCGCCCCCTTGCACGAACAACTGCAACGCGGGGCCAAACGCTCCCCCGAGCGAAAAGAGGTCGGAGATTAACTCCTGCTCGGGCATGATGAAGATGTCCGCCAACTGAAGACGGCCTGAAAACGTAACGGGATTCGATGTTTGTGTCGTGTCGAATGTCGCATCGGGCACAAACTGCCTGATGGCATTCATCGTGTTCTCCACCTCTCCCCCGGTATTGTTATCCGAAAATCCGGTCCAGAGTAAAACTTGCCTGGTGCCCGCTCCGGAAAGCAGGGTATTCAGTGAATAGGACGCTATCGTTGCCGTCCCCGTGTTGTTTCCATTCTGAATACTTTGTTGGAATCGAATGGCTTCGCGCTCCGCTTCCGTCCTTATCATTGACAACTGAAGAGAATCTCCCGCTGCCCCCGGAACTTTCCAGCGCAGCTCGCCGAGCCCGCTGTTTCCGATCGCTACGATTTGTGAGACCGTATCTCCCTGATCGACGGTCGCGAAAACAGAATCCGGCGTCAGTGTCATGAGAGGAGGATGAACGGCAGCCGCGGTCATGGGAACTGTCGTTACAGGA
Organism: Bacteroidota bacterium; assembly: GCA_035286705.1. GTDB lineage: Bacteria > Bacteroidota > Ignavibacteria > UBA10030 > UBA10030 > JACPLA01. The sequence goes on along the minus strand of DATECW010000104.1, from coordinate 28,358 downwards.
GTCCCCGCGTCATTGCTCGCAATACTGAGCTCCGCGCTGAGGTTCCCGGACTCCGCGGGATCGCATCGGAAACGAATGGTCCTTGCCGAATCCTTAAGCAGCGTAAAGCTTGTGGCATCCAGAACGCTAAACCGGCTGTCGTTGATGGTCATCGATGTCACAGTAAGACTGAACGATCCATTGTTCGAAATCTCGACGCGTATCGTGTCGGGATATCCCACATACACTGTCCCGAAATTGATCGAATCGGCAACAAACAGATTCGGCGCACCGGTGACAGCAGCATGAACCGGAACCTCGATTGTCTTCTTGTCCGGATCATTGGTTCCGACCACCAACCGAGCTGAGAAACTCCCGCTGCTCATGTAGTCCGTGTTGATGAGAACCGAAACCGGCATCGAACCCCCCGGCGGAATCGTCCCCTCAGAAGGAGATGCAGACAGCCACGATATCCCGATGGTCCCGTGGCCGGCATCGGGTACCCAATCGGTCGGACCGGAACTCGTGCCAAGAACCCCCGCGATGTTCATCGTCCCGTCATCATTGTTGAGAAGATCCAGAGGGATCGAAAATGTGAAGCTGTTACCCGGCAGATCGAATGTGGGTATGAATATCCCTACGAAAGATCCGAACGAATCGTAGAGACGAACTCCCGACGAGAGATTGAAAAACTCCAGGCGAAATTCACAGCCGACATCCTGATCCACGTTTCCATATGGAAGGGGCGTTCCCGTCGCAGCATTCTGGTCAATATCGAGCCCAAGGTAACCTGCGAAATCGTCGGGATTGAATTCCGATGCGAGGACAAACTGAACCTTGACCATTCCGCCCTCGACGATCCCGCGAACTTCCGAGATGTCCACGCCGCTTCCATCGCCGATCGGATCCTTGATGACGACCGGCAAAAGTGATGTTGCTGCGAACAACGGCGTGACAGAAGAAGTCATCGCAGATTGTTCGGGCCGAGGGGCCCATGTCGTTGAAGCGGAAACTGCCGTCGGCTGCCTGCCCGGCACACTCTCCGGCAAATAGTCGATCCCTATCTCGTACCTCAACGGACCTTGCCCGGTATTGGCAATCGTCAATGTGCGAGTCAGGTGTTCCCCTTCGTTCAATGTCGCCATAATCGAATCGGGCGAAGCGCCTGCAACAGGCACGTAGTCTCCGCGGCCGAGAAGTGTGATTCTTGCCGTAAGTTGCGAACTGTCGTTGCTGGCGATGTCCACGTACCCTGAAAAACTTCCCGTATCGGTGGGAGTGACGTTGACATACAGTTTCGCGAGACTCCGAGGTCCGATGGTGAACGTCGGATTGTCGACAGAAAAGATCCCGCTTGATGGAATGACGGAGGTTATCGTCAAATCTCCGCTCCCGTGATTGCGAATGATAAGCGAATCGCGCTTCGTTAATTGTACCAGCGCCGATTCGAAGTTGAGCGTGTCGCGATCAGGCTCTATGATGGCGATTCCCGGATATCCGGCCGCCTTCAGAACATTGAGCTTGCCATATCCCCAAATCGGATTCGGAACCGGACCGGTGAACGGATCGGAAGTCGCCGAGGTCAGCAGTTTTTGCTTCACTTCAGAGCTCGTAAGGCCGGTATCCTGTTGCAGCAAGAGAGCTGCCGCGCCGGCAACATGGGGAGAAGACATGCTGGTCCCGCTGAACATGTCATACCCCCCTGGTACGGACGACATCACCATGCCGCCAAGGCCGCTGATGTCGGGTTTCAGAATTCCGTCCCGGCGCGGGCCGATGCCGCTGAAGGAAGAAATATCATCAACTGATCCTGATCCCGACCTGTTGTTGTACGATGCAACGGTAATAGCAGAATCGGCACCGGCGGGAATTCCAAATGTTATGGATTGATCGACATTCGTAAGAAATTGAACCGGGTAGTTCCTCTCCCACCACAGGTCGACACGGCCGCCATCGGGCAGGCTGTTCCCCGGAGCCGCTGAAAATTCCAGTTTCATGTTGAGGCTCGCAAATGCGCGAAACGTAATGTAGATCTGGTTGTCGCCATTGAGGGGAGATCCGATCGTCGTTGTGACGGAAACAACGGCCCAGTCAAACGCGTAGACGATGGTCGAGTCGACCGCGGGGAAAAGTGTCACATAGTCTGCATCGTCTTCCTCTTTGATTCGCAGGACCACGCGGTCGTTCTTTTCGTACCAAATATCCATGGGCGCGGTAAACCCGCTTCCCGAAATTGTGCATTCCACTTCCTGCGGCGTGGATGTTGTGATGACTGCCGAGGCGTGCCGGCTGCTCGTCGCTTCATTGCCGGCTGCAAGAGCAAGGATACCTCCTGCCGCGACATCCGCATTCACCGCCTGTTCAAACAGCGTGGTGCCGTCATGTGGGCCCAGGTTGGTTCCCTGACTCGTGTTGATGACAAAGCGCTTGCCAAGGGCGTTCGCCTTTGCTCGGATGTAATCGTAGCCGTCAAGCGTGCCCACCGTCGTCAGACCGCGGTTGAACAGATCGTCCCCAAAGTTCGACACCATGATGATATCCGCATCTGGCGCCATACCGACATATTCCTTTGAAGGCATGCCATTGCCCGCGGCTATGCCGGCTACGTGCGTTCCGTGATAGCCATAGTCGTACATGGACCATGTATGCGCGTTGATTGCGGCAGAATCCTTCTCAATCCCGTATGTGAAACCTGCGGGCGGTGTTCCCGCTGAGTATTGATCCCACACATACAGGATGCGTGTCCTGCCATCGGGCAACTTGAAGTTGGGATGATCAGTGTTGATGCCGGTGTCGGTGAAACCGATAATGACACCTTTGCCGGTGAGACGTTTCGTTGTGTCGGCGAATGAATGGAGAACATCGGCGCCGGTTTTGGCGACACTCAGATCAAGTGAGGAAAACATGGGGCGCGAGGCCTCGATGTACCGGACTGATGATTGTTGAGCAACGCCTCCTACCGCTGTTGTGGGGAGAAGAGCGGTGTAGATGGTGCCGTGCTTTGAACCGACGATCCCGCCCTTCGATCGGACGTACGGCGTGATGTCGGACGAAGACTCGATGAGCACTCCGACCATATCGCCCATTTCCTGCGCCGCACGGGTACCGGCGGCGTGGTACTCAATGGCCGTGACGGCCTGGTCCGGGAATCGTTCTCTCGAGAGAAGTGACTGCTGCAGGAGCGGATCGACCTTGCGCCGGGCCGACGGCTCCACCAGGTTCAGACTCTGGGAGAAGGATTGGACGCTGAGGAGAATAAGGAGTGCAAAAGCAATCGTCGACTTCATGGGGGCCTCGAATGTGACAATGCTGGACGCGGAAACATGCAGTCGGTGGGTCCGACGTAGTCCCCCCGCCCCGCGCGGGCAAGGAAGGAGGGGAGCAGCTCCCCTAGCGTAGGTGCAACATTAGATAATTCTGGAACCAAAGTAAAGGGGACACTGACAAACGCAACATTGCCCAACTGTTTCGCGGGGTTTTACGCCTCCCCAAAAAGTCCGACATCCGCTCGGAAAGAAGTCCGACTTCTGGCTTCGCGTAGCTCAAGTGAGAAGTCGGATTTCTGGGGCTGGAACTATCGTTTGATTCGGCTCCCCCTTTGTAAAGGGGGATTTGGATATCACCCGAAAGATTTATCACAGATATGTCTAGAACTCATCTCAAAAACGCCAATGTGTCCCCCCGAACTTGCCTGTCCCGAAACGTTTTTGTTCGGGAGTTCGGGGTCTATTACAGGCCAAGAAGTGGATGCTGAACCCCCGAACAACGACATTCCCGCCTTCCGCTGAGAAACGCTTTCCGCCAAAAAGCGTGGCGGACCCCGTCAACGCCACGGGGCAAGCAGGTCGGCAGGCAGGTCGGGGCAGGCAAGTTCAGCATGACGCAGCGTGTTCTTGAGATGGCTTCTAGACATTTTTGAGATGGCATCGACTCACGCTTTCAGAGGTTTGACAAGCGGTGGCAAAATGAGTAATATGATCAATTAAGAATCACTTCACTAACAACATCGGAGATGGTATGATCAAGCGCCAGATTTTCATCGTTGCATCGATCGTCACAATGATTCTCTTCTTTTCCGCATGCGAGAAGAAGGGAACAACTGAACCGGAGAACAATCCCACGGCAGCGGCAGAAAAAGTAACACAAGCAAACGAGATTCTTATCCCGAAAATCATCCTGCTCGCGAACGGGGCCGATCCGGGCACCATCGATTTTTCGTCTGCGACAACCTTGTACCAGGAAGCACTGACACTCGACCCGAACAATGCAGATGCCCATTTCGGCGCCGCACTGACGGATATCCTCTCACTCGCGGGCAATACCGATATCCAGAATCTGTTCGATGGCAACATTCTCTCGCTCCCCCCGGAATTCCTGAAATCCCTGACTTCGTCCTCTTCCGGCACACCGCAGCTTCTTTCTTCCTTTGGGAAGGATATGAAGGGGACGATTCTCGGAAGCTTCACCGGCAGAATATCGAAGGCTCTTGGAAAAGGAACGGCCGCACAGGCAGATCCGATGCCTTCCTACTATCAGAACATCGTCGAGACTGCCCTTCTTCCGAAGGTCATCAGCGCCATCGATCATCTGTCAGCCGTTCTCCAAAATACCGGCTACGCCTTTCTGGTCACCCCGCAAATGACGGGAGAATCGGAAACCTTCCGGATCGACGCGACGGAGATTTATCTGTTCAAAGCATTCCTCCAGCTCGTTGCGACCGAAGGATCCGCAATGGTCGCGTATAACATCGATTACAACTCGCAAGACTCGGTGGCGGTCTACCAGGCGTGGCAGAGTGGTTCCGCTTTTCTATCGTTCCGCACCAACGGATCCCAAAGAATGAAGGATACGAGAACCTATTTCACGGGGGCCGCTTCGAGCATCCAGGCAGGCCTCAACTATTTGATGACCGAGCCCCCGAATCCGCAAACGGATATCATCAACTACAATCCTGCCGACCAGCAGGAATTCCAGCAGGTGATCTTGTCACTCGATACCCTCAAAGCCGTGCTCGCGGGGCCGTATACGTTTCCGGGTGCACCGACAGTGAACTTCAAGAACTTCTTCGATGACGCGATCCCCAATTACAAACAGATGGTCCCGCCCTATACCGTCAGCGTCCAGCGAAATCTTTTCACAGGCCAGTTTGAAGCGGTCCTGACCTGGACGGCCGCGTCGTTCAACGCCTGGATCTTCCCGGACCCGACGATGCGGGGACTGTTCCCCGGTATGACAGATGCGAATCTCAAACTGCTGATGGAAGTCTCAGCCTCTAATTGGGAGCAAACAGTTCTGATTCCGGGATTCTGAAATGCACAACGGGTGTAGGTGTCGACTGTTTGGGATCGGCTGTCTGCTGGCATTTCTCGCGGTGGGCAGGGATGCTCCCGCACAAGACCTCCTCCGGATTTTTATTCCGGGGGATCCGCAGTTCCAGCTGATCGGAGGAAATCCCTTCTCGGGCTTAAGTCCAATCCACGACTCCAATAGGGGAGCGGGGACCTTCGTCCGTTTTGACAGACGGATGGATGACTACTATTCGGAAGAGCGAAGAGATGGGACTTCCCCAACTCTCGGTAATCACATACACCTTCTGACACTTCAGGTTCCTTTCAGATCCGGCGCGATGTTCGGTCTCGCAGCCAAATCCAGCCGGCTGTCCTCTCAGGCCCGCAACACCTCCGACCAGCTTATGGATTATGACAACACTCTCAAGCTGGTGCGGCTATCCTACGACACTCATCTTTTTCAAAGCGTCCGATGGAACCTCGCACTTGGACATTCGAATGCCGCGACAGCGCTTCTTCAGGATGTCGGAACATCAGTCTCGTTTCGAGTGCCTGCAGGGGCGATCTCCTTTCACGTGGACCGTTCATCCAATTCTCAGGAAATGCGAATCTCCGTTGCGGGGACACAAGGTCTCCTGCCGCTCCATCATCGCACCCTTTCAGTGCGGATCGGGCTCGACTTGGGAACTGCCAAATCCCGTATGATCCTGAACGGCTATCAGACGATGGTTTCCCCCCTGCCGGGTATCCCGAATCGCGATCGGCTGCGCTTCGAGCCGGCGGGCTTTGTCCGCGGCTGGGAATCGCGCTTTGAAACTTCGATAACACCATCATGGAAAGGCATGGTTGCGTTTGAGGGCCTTTCATTCACCGGGGACGGCAGGTTCATGTTCAACGGCTCCCGGTACGGGCTGGTGAACAATGTCAATTACAGAGATGTTTCGGCCTCGGCGGGATTGATGACATCCGGTCCGTCGGGATCTCTTTTTCTCCTGGATGTGAAATGGATGGACATTACGGGATCGTTCGGAGGATATGCAGACAGCTGGCCCTTTGTGAGCGCAATGCAATCGCTCATCTCCCAAAGAGGGAATTTTCAGATTGCGGGTTCTTTCCGGCTCATGCAGATTCATGCGGGGGCTTTGCTGCCGGCCGCTTCGTGGCTCCAGTTCGGCGGCGGACTCACTGCCCTCAGGATCGTTCCCGAGCTGCAAATTGAAAGCTGGCAGCCCGGATTTCTCGGAGTTGGCAGAAAGGCATACGCCGACCGCCGCCTGTCCCTCGATCGCCTCGACGGCATGTTGCTCTCCGGCGGAGCGAAGCTGAACGTCGGAACAATCCGATTCGATTATTCAGTTTCTCAGTTCATCCCCATTGCCCTTCGGAAGGGTAAACTGGCAGAAGGAGCGATGGATCTGGTTGTTGCTCCCGAGGCAGGAATGGTCGTGCGAAGCTGGGGTGGATTGTTTCAGAGACTGAGCATTGAAGTGGAGATTTGATCGACGCGTTGACTCGTTGATTCGTTGCTTGTCCGCCGAAGCGGCTTGGCCGACGTAGTTCGCTTTTTGAACGAAGTCGGAAGCGTAGGCGGGACGTTGTCTCGTAAATTCCCCCGCCTCAAAGTCCGACATCCGCCCCCTTCGACCAAAGTCCGACATCCGCGTGAGGTACGCTTTGCAGATGTCGGACTTTTGACATAGGCGAATAGCCGCTGAGGATCGCCTACTTAAAGATCCTCAAAAATCCGTCGAGCGCGGGTTTCTTCAACATCGTCAGCGCCTCCAGCTCTCCCGCATCGAGCCACACCCCTTCGCAGCTGAAGCACTTGTCGATCTTCACCCCCTGATAATCGATCTCACTCAGCTCCATTCCGCACTTCGGACATCGCATGAAGTGCATCTCTTTCAGCCGTCTTTTTTCATTCTCGGCAATCTGCTTGTCGCGCTCCTCGTGCAGCTTTCTGAGACGCTCGAATTCTATCCGAGCAAAATATTCTTCTTCCTTGTCCAAGCTCTTTTCCGGCATGCGACGCTCCTGTGAAATGATCAAAATCGAACAAACCTAATCGATATTCGGTTCCATGTCAAGCTTCAGGATTACCTTGGCAAGGTAGCCTCGCTGAGTTTCGAATAACCTTGCCAAGGTGTGTACGTCGGCGAAGGAAAAAGACCGACATCCGCGTGAGGTACCCTCTGTAGATGTCGGACTTTAGCCCCGAAATAAAAGAGGCAGCCCAAAGGCCGCCTCCATTCACCAACTAACCAATTAACCAGTTTACCAATTAACCAGTTCACCAATTAACCACCTCACCTATTCGACCACGATCCTCCGTCGCTTGAAAACGATTCCATCTTCTGGAACGGTTTCTTCTTCTTTCCGAATACGAATCGCTTCTTTCCATTCTTTTTTCCCGTGGAGGGCGGTCGGAAATGGCCGTGATTCCCATTTCCCGAAGAGGGCGCTCCGACATGGCTGTGGTTCCCCCTTGTCGAAGTGTGCGTTCCAGAATGGCTTTGGTTCCCATTTCCCGAAGTGTGCGCTCCCGAATGACCATGGCTCGCCTTCTTCTTGTGCTTATGAACCGCAGAAGTCTCGACATGCGCTGGTGTCGCGGAGCGAGGTGGCGGCGTGAATCCCGCATACGGCACTGGGGAAATCCTCTTGCCGATGAATTTTTCGATTCTGCGCACCATATCGCGGTCTTCGCCTGCGACAAACGTTATCGCATCACCTGTTGCCCCGGCTCTTGCGGTCCTGCCGATCCGATGGAGGTAATCCTCGGCATCCCTTGGGATATCATAATTAATGACATGAGAAATGCCGTCGACATCAATGCCGCGGGCGGCGATGTCCGTCGCCACGAGCACGCGGTATTTCCCCTGTCTGAACCCCTCAAGAGCCTTCATCCGCTGCGGTTGCGTCCGATTGGAGTGAATTGCCGTGGAGGCGATTCCGCTTCGCTCGAGACGATCCGAAATCTTGTCGGCTCCCCTCTTGGTACGCGAGAAAACGAGAACACTCTCCAGCTTCTCAGACTTGAGAACGTGGTGAAGCAGATCCATTTTCGATGAAGTCTGCGTCAGATAAAAATTTTGCGTGATCGTTTCAACCGGCTTGTGGTGGTGACCTGCCTCGACCGAATGCGGATTGCGCAAGATCTGGGAAGCGAGAGAATTCACCTCCGATGAGATCGTGGCGGAAAAGAGCATTGTCTGGCGCTCCTTTGGCACTTTGGCAACGATCTTCCGGACGTCATCGATGAATCCCATGCCGAGCATTCTGTCCGCCTCATCCAACACAAACACTTGAATATGTGCAAGATCGATGGTCCTGCGCTGCATGTGGTCGAGAAGCCGGCCCGGCGTTGCGATGACGATGTCCACTCCCCGGCGGAGCATCTTGATTTGTCCGTCCATGCCCACGCCGCCGTAGATCGATCCTGCGCGAAGCTGAAGAAATCGCCCGTACGTTGTGACCGCATCCTGAACCTGTTGAGCCAGTTCGCGGGTCGGAGTGAGTACAAGAGCGCGCGGGTGCTGATGTCGTTGGTGCGACCCGTTCGTCGACGAAAGTCTGTGCAGCATGGGCAGCACGAATGCCGCCGTCTTGCCGGTCCCGGTTTGTGCCGAGCCGATGATGTCCCTTCCTTCCGTCGCGGGTCGAAGCGCGAGAGCCTGAATGGGAGTCGGAACGGTGTATCCGCTCGCATGTACTCCCTGAAGAACCTGGTCCGAAAGACCAAATGTTGTAAAACCCATAATAAATCCTTTGATGAAAATTGATGAAACAAAGGGTCCGCTTGAGCGGATCCCGAATCGGCGTAAAACTGACGAAACATTGCTTTCCAGAATGAAAGGAGGGCCTTTCGGAGGAAAGGGTTGTGCAACAAGATGAGTCTTTGCGGATTCGGTACCCGGATTATCGGATAGCGGTCAACGAAGTCTTCCCCACACAACCGTAGCAACTTCATCGGAGCGGTAATCTCAGATGTCCGCTCTCGATACCGATGACCGTTTGCGGAGCGTCCCCCAAGGGGGGACAAAAGATGCAGTGGAATAAGATAACGATTCCTAAGATGAAAACAAAGAAAAAAATGAAGGAAAATGCGGTGAGAAAAGACTCTCACAATATTCTATCAAGAAGATGACATTCGGCCGCCATAGCCGGAGGGACTAATTCTTCTCGATCGTGTAAAACCTTGAAGGTTTGACAATACCCCACACGCGGATAGGATTGACGTTGTCCGTCCCGATATCGTCTCCCTTCCCCTCGATAACCACTGAATCCTTGGCTGCCACAAGAACCATATATACGGCAGTCTCACTCTCCCAGAGGCGAGTGCCCGTGATGGTCCTGCGCCTTTTCGTATGAACTTTGGTTCGCTTGGTACCGTTGAACATGAGAAAACTCCTCCCCCCGCCGCCCAGATTGACAGGCTGATGGCAATAGGTGACCGCTTCTTTTGACAGGAACGCCAACTCAGAGCGAATCTGATCCCTCGCACCCTCTACACTCTTGCCCCCGAACGTACGTATCCCTACATACACCGCAATCACGACGACTATAGTAACGAGAAGAATAAGAAGGTTCGATTGGGAACCCATGGTTTTCTTTTTCTGATGTCAGTCTACAGTACTGATCCAACGATGTTGTTCTACGATCTTCTGGGAGGCACGAACTGTGGGAGGAATCCAAAAGCAGGAACTCTTGGATTTATCTTATCGCTTTCTTGTCCTTCAAGATATGACTTCAATCACATTCCGTCAAGACATTGCGTCAAAACGGCAAACCTTTTTTCTAAGTTAGTAGGAACTGTTCCTGTTTCAATTCGTTTCGCGGGGCTTCTCGTTGCTTTCGTTTTCAACCTTGTATAGATTCTGACATTGATTCATTCTGAGACAAGGAGACAACACATGACCCACAAATCGAAGTGTTCAAAAAAACTGCCAATCGTGGTCGCTCTCTCACTCCTGACCCTCCCCGTTCCTTTTTCCGCTTTCGCTCAAAAAGCCGGCGATGAGGCATTGGGAACAAGGTCGTATGATGACTTCGAGAAATCGAAGGTGTGCGGGAGCTCCTGCCATGTGGACATCTATCAGCAATGGTCGCAGGCCATGATGTCGCAGGCATACACACATCACTGGGATGAGATCGAATACTTCAAGCTGGCTGTTCCCCATGCGGAAAAAGATCCGAAGGTCGCGGGTGTGAAGGCGGGTTGCAACGGCTGCCACGCACCCATTGCGTTTCTGGCAGGCGACGTTCCCCCTCCGCCTCCCTCAGCGAACAGCCGCGCAAACGAATCTGTCTCCTGCGATGTATGCCACACGATCACCGGCTTCAAAGGGGACACTCCATTCAATTATAACTATGTTATTGAACCCGGCAGGGTGAAATACGGCCAACGTGAGGGTGCCGTCTCTCCCGCACACGAGACGCGAAAATCCGATTTCTTCAAGACCGCCGAGCTCTGCGGTACATGTCACAATGAGCAATCTCCCTACGGCATCTGGGTCAAATCTACGCATCTGGAATGGAAGGAGGGCCCGTATTCCAAAGAGGGTGTCGTATGCCAGGATTGCCACATGACGTTTGCCAGGGCCCGCAACGCATCCATGGGCCCCGAGCTTCCGGATGTTGCCCAGCATCTCTTTCACGGGGCGCATGATCCGGGGAAAGTTCGCGGAGTGGTGGAACTGCGCGTTCACCCGGACATACGTGAATTGGAACCGGGCGAACGGGTCAAGCTTACCGTTGCGTTGTTCAATCAGAAGACCGGACATAAGTTCCCAACAGGTTCGGCCGAGGAACGCCTGCTCTGGCTCCACGTCACTGCAACAGATGCAAAAGGAAACGTCTATCATCTCCCGGTCGACAAGAAGGGATTTCCGGGTGAAGAGTACACGATCGCTGCCAATACACTTGCGTATCAGGACATGGGCATCCCGCTGAATCAGCCCGACTTCAAGGGCATCCAGCGCGACGGAGTGCCGGTCGGAGATCGGATTTTCCGTCTCCCCTATCTCGATCCACAGGGCCGCATGACCATCATGCAGTGGAACACAGCTTCTCTTTCCACTGATTACCGTATCGGTCCGCGTGAGGCAAAACTGGAAACCTACACCTGGACCATTCCTGCGACTGCCCCGCCCGGATCTCTTGTCGTCAAGGCAGTTCTGTATTATCAGAAACTTCCCCTCCCTGTTGTGGAATTCCTTGAAGTTCCGAAGGAGGAAGCAGATCCGATCGAAGTCAATTTCCACGAAACGACAATCACCATTCTTCCATAAGGAGACTGTGCCATGCGAAGAATACTCATTCTCGCCGGTCTCTGTGCGTTCGTTTTCCTTCTGACTACGGAACGACTGATAGCGATACCGGCTTTTGCCAGAAAATACGACATGTCATGCAATGTGTGCCATTCCCCCGTTCCGAAACTTAAACCGTTCGGCGAAGAATTCGCCGCAAACGGATTCCAACTGCCCGACAAGGAGCCGCCCCGATTCACCAGGGAAACAGGAGACGACAAACTTGTTCTCATGAGGGAATTGCCGCTGGCAATCCGGATGGACGGCTACGCGCGTTACCGAAGCAACAACGATCCCGAGAACGACTTCCAGCTTCCCTATATCCTCAAAATCCTCTCGGGCGGAACGATTGCAAAGGACGTCTCCTACTATTTCTACTTCCTCTTCAACGAACGCGGCGACATCGCCGGCGTTGAGGACGCTCTCCTCACATTCAACGACCTGTGGTCCACGGGGGTCGGATTGACTGTTGGCCAGTATCAGGTCTCGGACCCGATGTTTAAGCGAGAGACACGTCCCACCTTCGAGGACTACGTTATCTACAAGGCACGACCCGGCAATGCAAAGGCAGACCTGACCTATGACCGCGGCGCGACTCTCAGCGCAACCCTCCCCACGGAAACCGATGCTTTTTTTTCGATTCTCAACGGCAACGGGATCGGTTCAGGGGCCGGATCGTTCGATAAAGACCCGTACAAGAACTTCTTCTTCCGGCTGGCACAACTGCTCGATTCCACCTTCCTCGTGGGAGGATTTGCCTACCTCGGGAAGGAACGTGCAGGGCCGGGACTTACCAACAGGACAACAATGTTCGGCGGGGACGCCTCATTCCAAATCGGGAAATTCGAGCTCGCAGGGCAGTTCCTGTTCCGCGGCGATTCCGACCCCTTCTTCCTCGCCGGAAAGGATTCGGCCTTTAAGACCCGCGGTGGGTTCCTCCAGTTGGCCTTTTCACCGGAGTTGGATCGGAGCACCTGGTACCTCTTTCTGCTTTACAATAGAGTGTCGTCGGATGACGCCGCCCTCGATTACCATTCCGTCGCCGGTAATTTTTCGTACATCCTCGCCAGAAACCTGAAGATCATGGGGGAATATGCGTACGATCTTGAAAGGAAGAGCCATGCCGTTACCGTGGGTTTCGTAACGGCATTTTGAGGCGCCTCGTTCGAATCGTGAATCGTTGCTTGCCCGCCCCGACTTCGTCGGGGCCCGCCGAAGTGCCCTCGGGCACGATGGCGGGATTCGTTTTGGCTCGTTCATTCGTTGTTTCGTTGGCTCGTTGCCTGCCCGCCGAAGCGAAGCGTAGGCGGGGTTCGTTGTTTCGTTGGCTCGTTGATTCGTCGTTTCTGCTTCCCCCACACCTGTGACCGTCATCAACCCCAGCGGTTGCATGATGATGCGCGAACCGTTACCTTGTAGTCGTCCGGTTCAGCTCCTCCCCTCTTGGACCCGTGAATCCCACCAAGAGTTCTGAACTTCCAGAACACAGTTTCCTCCCAAAAAGAGTTGTCTTTTTCAAGTTTTCAGGAGGAACAAATGAACATCATGAACAGAAATCTTCCATCGGCCGCTGCGCTTGTCGTCTTCCTCTTGTTGTTCGGATGCTCGAATGACAATCCGGTCGACACAAGCATCCCGGACGAATCGGACGGGCGGCTCACCATCACAAACGATGATGGAATCCTCGATGGCCAAATGGACTATTCCGACACATCCGAAGTAGAAGTGGATACCACAATGGTACCGACTTCCCGGCTTGCCAAACGGTCAGGGACAGCCGCCATCAGGCTGAGACTTCGGGCAACGAGCAATCCACCGACTGTAAGCGGTCAGAAGCTCCAGGCGACACATGTGGTTCTCAACGGAAACTACGCCTACGTTTCCTACAACACACAAGGGAACACATATCTGGGCGGCGTCGACATCATTGACATCTCGAACGTGAGGCGGCCTTCTCTCAGATCGCGGGCAACCATTGTCGGTACGGATGTGAGCGCGATTTTCTACGCGAACAACAAAGCATACCTCGCCGAAGCGACAGAGGATACCGGATTTGTCTACCCGGCCGTGATTGAGGAAATCGAAATTCAAAACAACAGACTGACTCTAAACTCGAGAAGAAAGGGCGTCTCGAGCTATGTCGCCACCGACATCAAGGTCTCCGGTGGAAAGATCTGGGTTACTTCCGGATCAGGAGGGGCGGGAACCGGAGGACTGACGATCCTTGATGCCACCACTCTGAATGTGATCACCGAAGACTTGTTCCTGGATGCACGGAGTGTCGACATCTCAGGCAGCACGGCAGCAGTCCTCCAGGGATCGGGAGCCACTCTGAGAACCTATAACACCTCAACGAACGGTTTTCTCACAAGCTATTACGTCGGGGGCGCAACAATTCCGGAATCGAAATCGATCCTTGATGTTGTGCTCGATCGTGCTTTCGTTGCCGCAGGCGATGCGGGAGTCAGAGTGTTCAGCTTCACGTCGGGTACGGTCATCGATTCCCTGGCACGGGTCACCGTCTCTGGACTATCGCCGACAGTCACTGTGACGAATGCTGTGTCGATAAGCCGGGACCTTCTCTTTGCTGCGAACGGAGAAGCGGGAGTCTACGTTGCTGAGGCGGATTTCAACATGGAAAGCGTCCCGACCAGTGACCCGGATCTCCGATACCAGGGAAGTCTCAAATTCAGCACCAAGCAGTCTGCCAACTTTGTGGCCAGCAACAGCGACATCCTCTTTATTGCAACAGGGACCGGCGGTCTGAAAATCGTCGAAATTCTGTAGTGGAAGGATTGTCTCAAAACAATCAAGCCCGCCTTTCGGCGGGCTTTTTTTTTGCACAGAAGAACATCCCTTGTGTGCAAGACTACGATGGATGATCTTTCTTCTTCCTCAGCAATTTTTTGAATCCGTGAGACCAGTAGAGGGCTGCCGCCGCGGCGCAAATGACGGCTCCCACTCCGAACGCGATGCGAGCTGCCGATATCGAACCCGTTATCCCGCCGCTGAAAGCATCAGAACTTCCCGCAAGTGATATCCAGAGCCCGATCGCCGTCAATGCCGACAGGATAAGTGAGGTCACGAGCCACGACGCTATATCGAAACCCTCCTCGACTGCGGTCTTGTTCCGAATCCTCAGATAGTTTCTGATCGCGTAGTAGATCGAAAGAAGCCCCGGCATCAGGAACACTGCCCCCGCCAGCGCCCCAATCTCGGGAGGTGCATTCATCCCACCTTCCGGATCAAGCACACCAAACGAGAGCAAGAGAACGAAGACACCAACTCCCCCAAAGAGCACTCCAATCAACATCCCCTGCCACGGCGGTATGTCCTTGAGAGATTTCGGTGATTCAGCCATCACCATCTCGCAGACTGGAACGTTGACAAATCAAAAATCGAATCCGGGATTGGTCTGTCGATCATCCAGTCTGAATACAATTCCTTCATGACCACTTGTCCGTTTCGCATGATAATGACTTCCGGCGCGACCCATCCTCCGCCGAGTTTCTGATACTTGTTGAACTGTACTTCCGAGACGTTTTCACGCGCGTCCTTTTTCCTCAGTTTTGTGAAGATGTACGTGTCGGCAGTGATCCAGAACTGACCGTGCGCAGAGTCTCCCACGACGTAGTGTTTTCCTTCTGGACCCGTCTCCACAGTACACCTGCTCATGTCAAACCCAAGCTCCTGAAGCTTTCGGCCGCTTTCGGCAGGATCTTTGAAGTAAACCTCGAAGCCGAGCAGAAGCAGATCGTGGATCCGCCTAGTTCTCTGCACGATGACATTGGACCGAAAGACATACTGTGTATCATTCATGAACACAAGGCCGTTCGCGCTGTCCTTTGAACCAAACTTGATGACAAGACCTTTCGGCATCTTGATCGCTTCGTGCCAGATTTCCTCCCGATCGACTTTGCCGTCCTTGTAGAAAATTGATTGTTGCGTGAAAGTAAGGTCCGTGTACCAGCGTCCCTTGTACTGGTCATACATCTTCTGAACGACCTCAGAACCGCTGGCCGGCTGCGCCGAGAGGGAACTGACCAACAAGAACAGCATTGCCGCTATGAATCGTGCCATGGAATTGTAGCTCCTGATGTGAAATGAACTGGGATGAAGATACGACAGATCAATCATCTGAATCAAGGGGCCGCCGTTATTTTGAGGATTCTGAAATATCCATCAGTCCCGTTTCCGATCCGCAATGCAATGGCGCCCCTACCTTTCAGCCTTGAGAAAGAGAAAGATCGTCTTGTCGAGAACAGCCGCGCTGTCGACTAGCTGGATTGATCGATTCTCTCTCATGTCAGCAAGCTTCAATGTGTGTGTGGCAAAGGGGGAAACGGCCAATTGCGGATCCCAGAGGACGTAAACCCTTGGAGCGGAGTCAAATAATTCATTGGAGATCTTAAGAATCTTCCTTGTATCCGCCATGCCGCTAAGCATGGCATACTGCGCCGCCCAATGGTTGGTGAGGATAGGTGTGTCGATTGAGTCCACTGCAGCTCGTTGCGTAAGAGAAATCACCGCTTTCTCATATTCGCTGAACGTGTGTGGTTCGCCATAGCTGACCGTTTGGACAATCAACCAGGCGGCGAATCCAATGGGAATCATCGCTAATCCTCGTGACAGCTTGATGCGATCGGTGACCACGAAGAGCCCGCGCAAGGACACAAGCGCGAAAAAAGGGATAATGGGAACGAGATATCGAATGTCACCCACAGCGCCGGTCCAATGGAAGATTTCACTGGAAGCAAGAGTGCTGATCAGGAGATTAAGAAAGACCGTGAGAAGGAGAATCGGAGAATCAAGTCTTTTTCGAACCACTCCGTACACAACCGCTGCAACGAACAGCACTACCGGCGCCCAGCCAAAGATCTCCGGTGCTTTTATGACGTAGTGAAAGAGTGATGCACCTTCCTCGTACTTCGCCAATCGTCCATACCGGAGCATCTCGCGGGGAAGCCAAAGAAGGTCGTTTGTCCAGAAGACGGAAAAACAATACCAGATCGCAGGACCGGCCACAATCCAGGGGAGTGCGCGGAATTGCTTCTTTCTCCATGCCAGCACCACCATGATCAAGGCAAAGAAATACATCTCATAGCGGAAGAGAAACACAAGGGACGCAGTGAAAAGGCTCCATTTCCATTCGGATTTCTTGTAGAGGTAGTAGGACAGAACCAAAATCAGTGCGGCCGGCAATTCGGCCATACACGTGTATCCGATGTCCAGAAAGGCGGGTTGAAATCCCAACAGAACGATGACCCAATGTTTGCCAGGGATCTCCTCGAGTTCGGCGACTTTGTAGGTGAGAACAACAGCGAGGAGGAATAATGCCGACGCAAACACCTTCACGGCCTTGTGGCCGAGCTGGGCAGGCAGGGTGAAGAGCCAGACACCGCCGAACCGCTGCCATACCCCCAGGCTCACGGTCGGACTTTGAAGGGCTGAGGCGTCGAAGACGAAGTGAGCTCCTTCGTCCCAACGATAGAAGCCATCTGATTCCCAAATCAAAGTACCGAGAACTACAATGAGAAGCCCGAAAAGGACAACTTCAGGCTTGCGTACGACATTCGCCAAGAAACCGCCCTTGGAGGTCCCCGGCTTCCTTTGCGTTGAATTGTCCTGAAAGTTCTCGAGTATCAAGCGGTTCGATGGCCTATTCTGTACGCAGACTATTGACGGGATTAGCCGATGCTGAACGAATGGTTCGGATGCCAAGCGTCAGAAGGGCTATGGCCATCATGAATCCGCCGCTCAATAGAAAAACCCACCAGCTGAGGGAAGTGCGGTAGGCATAGTCTTCCAACCACCGGTTCATTACCCACCAGCCAATCGGGGCGGCAATGACAAACGCCATGAGCACCAGCGACAGAAAGTCTTTCGACAACAGGGAGACGATTTGAAAGACTGTTGCCCCGAGTACTTTTCGGACACCAATCTCCTTGATTCGGATATTTGTCGTGTAGATCACCAATCCAAGCAGACCAAGACAGCTGATGAAAACAGCGAGACCCGTTGCCCAGTTGAGCAGTCTGGAGACTCGCCGCTCGGTTTTGTAGAAGCCCTCGATCGTATCATCGAAGAATGTCGCATGGAAATCATCTCCAGGATACAGGTCCTTGAATGCTCGCTCGGTTTTCTCAAGGGCCTTCTTCCAATCCGAAGGGTTTGCATTCAATGCAAGATGGAATGTGAAGCTGCGTTTCAACTCCGACGAAAACGCATGTGGCTTGATCGGATCGTGGGTAGATCTTGTGTGGAAATCTGCTACCACCCCGACGATGGGGATCTTTGTTCCCCGTTCGACAACATGGTTCAAGGCTTCTTCAGGCGTCAGGCCAAGGAACTTCGCATACGTTTCGTTGATCACATACTCCCGGAGTGTGTCGCTCTGCGAGAGCCCCCGGCCCGCTACTAGCTTCATTCCGTAGAGTCCGAAGTAACTTGTGTCGGCGTGTCTCACCTGAACCATGGTCTCCACGACCTCTTTGCCGTTGTTGACTTTCATGGTGGAGGACGACGTTCCGCCGTAGGCAGGAGGCCAACCTGCAAGGGAAATCTGGGTGATTTCCGGTATCTGCCTGAGTTTCTGAAAGAGGGGAAATCGCCGTGTGTCCTCGGTGCTTGAATTAGAAGCGAAGGGCACCCGGAAATACACAATCGCATCTTTCCTGTATCCCAGCTCCTTGTTGAGCGAGAAAAGAATCTGCTTGCTCACGACGATCGTTGCAATGATCAGGAATTGCGCGATGACAAACTGCACGACCGTAAGGATCTTCCGGAGCCACGCACGATGCGAGGTGGAACGATCTATGAGGACTTGATTTCGCAGGATTGTGACCGGCTGATACCGGGTCAACACAAGAGCCGGGTACAGTCCGGACAAAAAGCTCACAATGATGACCAGCATCCCAAGAAAAATCCAAACGTGGAAGTGGTAGAGGGAGGAAAAGGACATCCCCTGAGGAACGAAATCTCTGAAGACCTCCAAAAGCAAAGGAAGTATGGTAACAGAAAGAAGAGTCGCAGTCAGTGTGACAACAAAGGTCTCTCCCAGTAACTGTGAAACGAGTTGTTCCCTGCTGCTCCCCATGGTTTTGCGAATGCCGATCTCCTTTGCCCTTTGCGTCGCCTGCGCCGTGCTCAGATTGACAAAATTGATGCATCCCAACAACAACAGGAAGGCCGCCACCGCAAGAAGTCCGTACAGAGTCGGCTTGTGACCCATCCTTCCGTTGTAGACGCCATAGTCGGCGTTAAAGTGGATATCCGACAGTGGCTGGAGGAAATGTTGGGTGGCGTCTTTCTTCTCTTTGTTCTCCCTGTGCCGGTTACGCAGATCCGCCAGCTTCTCTTCTATTTCCTTCGGTGAAGTACCATGCTCTAGCTTGACATAGAATTGCGATGCCGAATTGATGCTGTTCCAGGAGTCCCATCCCATACCGCCTTTCAGGGCCGTTTGTTCCACTGTTCCAATCGAAACAAATTCCCTGAAGGTGAAATCCGTTATCTCATCCAAATCCCTGACAATGCCCGACACAGTGCAGGTAAGACTGTCGTCGTAGGTCACGAAACGACCAATCATCTCGCTCACGGCGAAATCGGGGAAGTACGTTTGTGCCCGTCGCTCCGTGAGCACCACTTGGAACGGATTATTCAAGGCTGTTTCAGAAGATCCGGCCAGCCACTCGTACTTGAAGATGTTAAAGAACTCTGGATCAGCATAGATGATATCTTCCTGACCTTTAAACGTGATTGGAAGGTCACGTCCTGCCGTTCGAATGGTCACGATGGGATCATTTGCCGTTACAAAGAATGTCGATTGCCCGAGACCCATGACCTCTTCCTTGGCAGCCTTTGCGGTAGGAACGGGAATGCCGGGGTTGCGAATCGTCAGGTCGGGGAACTCCATTTTCGAAACGACGCGGTATATTCTGTCCCCATCCAAGTGAAACTTGTCAAAGCTGAATTCATGCCGGACAATCAGATAGATCACCAGGGACGAGCTGATCCCTATCGCAAGCCCGAGGATATTGACAATGGTGAAGAACTTGTTCTTCCTGAAATTCCGTAGAGCAATCAAGAGATAGTTCTTAAGCATTCCCGCTCCTCAATTCTTCCGGGCTCTTCGAAATGTCATTCATACCACTTCAACATTCTCACTTCAATCGATTTGTTTGCCGATACCAGTTTCTTGAATGCCTCAACATCGCTAAAACCGCCTGTCCCCCTGTAATGATAGGGAAAGACGACTTTCGGTTTGAACTCCAGCACTGCCGAGGCCGCCTGTTCAGGGGTCATCGTGTAGGGAAGATTCATGCACACGAAGGCATAGTCGATGGTCTTCAGCCCTCTCATCTCCGGAATGTCTTCCGTATCTCCCGAGATATAAATGCGTTTGCCGTCAACGGTTACAACGTACCCGTTTCCTCTCCCCTTTTCGTGAAATTTCATTCGCTCCGCCGTCAGGTTGTACATCGGAATGGCTTCAATTGTGACTTTCCCGAACGTCGCCTTCTCCCCATTGTTCATGATCGTCCCATATCCAAGCTTGTCGACCACGGCTTTGGGGCCGATGACACTCGTGTTTCCTTTCTTGAGAGACGCAACGGTCTCCGGCGAAAGATGGTCACCATGAATATCAGTGATGAGAATGATTGCCGGCACCGTTATCCCATATGCTTTGGCGTCGCCAACCGGATCGACGCAGATCATCCCTGCTGGGGCCTGAATCACAAAGGAAGCGTGGGAAATCGGGGTGAAGATTACGCTTTCACCTTGTTTGGGTTGTGCGATCATCGTGAGGGCGAACATCACAAGAAGCGCTATCACGGCAACGAATTGTCTCATAGATTATCCTTTCCTTAGACGTTCAATTCGGCCAAATCGAAAGTCCGACTTCCGCGCAGGGGATCCCGCGTTGAAGTCGGACTTTAGGCCTCAAGCCCTATTTCCTCTTATCAGGATAGGGCGGAGGCGGTGCGAGCTTCGCCGGCTTGTCTTTCATCTGCTTAAGAACCTCTTCAATCGCCCGGTTCAATTGCTCATCGACACCGGAGTACTCTTTGGCCGGATCGTTATCCACGAAGATATCCGGTTCCACGCCAACACCCTCCATGATCCACTCCTTCCCTTCGAGATCGTACCGCGAGAATTCGGGCTTGTTCAAGTACCCGCCATCAAGAAGCGCCAGCGATCCGCGGATTCCAACCACACCTCCCCATGACCGCTTTCCAATGACCGTCCCCAGGTTGTATTTCTTGAACCGATAAGCAACGATATCTCCGTCCGATGCCGAGAATTCGTCGAGCAGCATCACCTTCGGGCCCAGAACCAATCCGCCCGGATCGGTGGTTCTCGCGGCATTGCGGGCAATGTCGATCATGGCGATTTCCCGCCTGAGGCGTTCGATAATCTGAGGAGAAACATTCCCACCGCCGTTTCCGCGCACATCGACGATGAGCCCCTCTTTCCTCAATTGCGGATAGTAGTACTTCACAAACTCGTTCAATCCGCCGACTCCCATATCGGGAATGTGCAGGTAACCTACGCGTCCGTCGGTTGCCTTCGACACTTTGTCGATGTTCGATTGCACCCAATTGTAGTAGTAGAGTTCCTGTTCATCATTAGTCGGAACCACAACAACATCCCTCGCCCCGGATTCCTTCGCCGTTCCGTTGATCTTCAACGTCACCTGCTTGTTCGCGCTGTTGACGAGGGCCTCGTAGATATTTGTCATCTGGCTGGTGGACTTCCCATCGACGGCAATGATGTATTCCCCTTCCTTCACCGACACGCCGATATCGGTGAGCGGAGAGCGAACGGAGGGAACCCAATTCTGCCCTTTGAGAATCTCCGTAATCCTGTAATACTTCGAGCCCGGATCTCGTTCGATCTTGGCACCCAGAAGACCCAGCTGAATTCGCTCGACTTTCGGCAGGTCTCCTCCGCCAACGTAAGTATGCCCCACGCTCAATTCACCGATCATTTCTCCGATGATATAGGTGAGGTCGGCACGGTGGTTCACGTACGGAACCAGTGCGGCATACTTCTGCCTGACCGCCGGCCAATCCACGCCGTGCATGTTCGGGTCAAAGAAGAAATCCCGCATCTGTCTCCAACATTCATTATACATCTGAGTCCATTCCGCTTTTCTGTCGAGCCGGACTGTCATGTCGGAGAGTTTCAATTTCTCTTTGACGTCGATCTTCGCAGTCGGCAGATCGATGATCGCGTATGACCGGTCCTGATTGATCAGCATTTTCTTTCCATCGGCCGAGATTTCAAAGCCGTTCACGTCGCCCAGCTCTGTTTCTTTCTGCTTCTCGAGGTCATAGAAGAACAGCTTTGTCTTCTCATCCTTGCTCCCGCGGCGCAGATAGTACACCTTGCCGGAGAGAACGGTGACCTCACGGTAGCTCGAGGCGGAAACCGGCAGAACTGCAATACGCGATTGCAGGCCGTCGAGATCGACTTTCACAGTGACGGTTTTCTCCTCATCCTTCTTGGCTTTG
This sequence comes from Bacteroidota bacterium, assembly GCA_035286705.1. Taxonomy (GTDB): domain Bacteria; phylum Bacteroidota; class Ignavibacteria; order UBA10030; family UBA10030; genus JACPLA01. Next base: position 6,266 of record DATECW010000104.1, on the reverse strand, counting down.
TCGTCCTTCGCATCCTTTTCCTTCTTCTCCGCTTTGACGCTCACTTCGTCGCTTTTTGGCGCGAATGGAGATTTGGTGTCCTTTGCAAGCGTTACGAAGTAAATTTTCGCCATGTCGAAGTAAGCATGGTTCCATTCCGTCTGGCTGTACGTCGGACTGAAGGACCGATTTGAGACGAAGAAGAGGTATTTTCCGTCTGAACTGAAGGAAGGTGAATGCGATGAAAACCATCCGTCCGTTACGGCGGTCGTTTTCGCGTTTTCCACCGAATACAGGTACACCGTGGTCATCATCTCTTCTTCCGGCTTGGCATACGAAATCCACTTGCTGTCGGGCGACCATGCATAGGCAGTAATTTCCCATGCAGTCGCTTGAGCAACAAGAGTCACCTTTTTCGACTCAACGTCCACGAACTGGAGCCGCAGCATCTTGTCCGACCACAGGAGTCTCTTGCTGTCGGGTGACCAGAGCGGCTGATACTTGTACGTATCGCTCTTCGTTGTCAATTGCGTCCCCGGAGCGCTCCCATCCTGCGGCATGACATAAATCTCGTCTTCACCCGTCGCATCGGAAATGTACGCTATCCATTTGCCGTCGGGCGACCATTTGGAATTCCGGTCGTGAACCCCGGGAGTTCCGGTGAGGTTGCGGGTATTGCCATATTTTGCAGGCACGGTAAAGATATCACCCCGTGCGCCAAAGAGGGCGCGATTGCCGTCGGAGGAAATCTCATAATTCGTGATCTGATCGTCGACATTCTTCAGGCCGCCCCGTCCAACGGCGAAGTCCTCCGTGATACTGATTGAAACCTTTTCGGTTTTCTTCGAGGCAAGATCATACGTGTAGATATGTCCGCCATTTTCGAAAACGACCGCTTTGTCTCCGATCGAGGGAAACTTGACGTCATAATCGGAAAACGATGTAATCTTGTTTGTCTGCTTGGTCTGTAAATCATATGAATAGAGATTCAGACGCTTGTTCTCGTCCCGATCTGAGATGAAGTAGACGGTATTGCCGCTCCACATCGGAATAATATCCTGGGCGGGATTGTTTGTGACATTGACCGTCGTCTTCGTTTGAAAGTCATAGATCCACACTTCGTCCGCCTGACCCCCGCGATATCGTTTCCACGTACGAAATTCACGAAACACGCGGTTGTAGGCGAGTTGCTTCCCATCGGGAGAGTACGAACTGAATCCACCGCGGGGAAGAGGAAGCTGTTGCGGCACATCGCCATCCAGGGAAACCGTGAAGAGCTGCCCCTTGAAGCTGTTCGGCTCGATCATGCGGGATCGAAACAAAATGGTGGTATTGTCGCGCCAGCCCATGACGATGTTATTCGGGCCCATCCGGTCCGATACGTCATCACGGGAAAGCGTTGCCGTATAGGTCACTCGTTTCGGCACGCCCCCTTCCGCCGGCATCACATACACTTCCGTATTCCCGTCGTACTGACCGGTGAAGGCGATTGTCTTGCCGTCGGGAGAGAATCGGGCGAACATCTCGAATCCGACATCATTGGTGAGTTTGCGGGCAATCCCCCCCTTTGCAGAAACCGTGTAAAGATCACTTGCAGAGGTAAAGACGATTTGATCTCCGTGGATCGCCGGGAATCTCAAGAGGCGAGCCTCTTGCTGAGAAAAGGCCACTTGGAACATTGAGAGAAAAACACAGGAAACGATAAACGACGCCGCTTTTCTGATCATGATGGTTCCTTTGGAAGAATGAAAGGAAAAATACCCAGAAGGACACTACAAACAGAAACCGTCGTCAATATACGGAATGGCAACCGAATTGTCTATCACGGACAATGAGAAAACAAAAGGAGTTTTTCCCGGTTTCTCCGGATACGAATTCAGCAGGAAAAAGTTTACCCATTTGACTCTGTTCGTTTACTTTGCGAAGTTCTTCAATCCACGAACAATAAGGAGGCTGCCATGCGAGCGAGATTCCTCTCTTTCCCTGTCCTCGTTTCACTTCTGCTCATTCCTTCTCAAGCCGTTTTCTCTCAGGGGTTGTCGCTTTCCCTGCTGGGGGGAATCTCCAGAGACTCCCGCACGAAAACCGAGAATTTCTGGAAAATGGGTCTCAACCTTGGGGCACATGCGTTTGTTTCTCTGCCGGGAATAACAATCGGCGGAAGGATCGCGTATCATAGTTGGGCAGCGGATGGAGAGGGACAGTTGAAGGAAGTGCAGCAATCGACATTAGTTTCCTCCAACATCACGAGCACCGAGGGAAGTCTTTCCGTCATCGAAATCGTTCCATCACTTCGCTTTGCAATTCTGAATCCCCCTGTTGGCGCCAGATTGGATCTTCAAATCGGCGCCGGAATGTTCCTCATCAGCTCGTCGACGGTTACGATCAGCGGAACGTTCACCACGGGCACATCCACCGGTTCAGGCACGGTGACCCTGACGTCGGGATCGCTCACCGGATTCGGACCTCAGGTCGCCCTTCCATTGAGTCTGGCAGGAATGATCGAGATTGTGCCAATCTACACGGCCTATACTGCCGGAGGGGATTGGTACAACCATTACGCCCTCAACGCGGGATTCAAGTTTGGAATTTGAGTAACAGGCAGATTCCAGGAATCTGCGTGAAGCTCGTGGGTTGCAGATTCCGGAAATCTCACGGACCAATTGCCATTTCCATCTCAAGGTGTATCTTTGAGAAGCGCTCATCTGCGCCGAGAATTCCATTTCATCCAATCCCAAGGAGGCCGTTATGAAAGTCACCATCAAGCTTACCAAAGCCGAAAAGAAGAAGCTGGCGAGATTGAAGCGGGAGGTCGTGTACCGCCAGCGGCAGATGGAGCAGGCATACGCGTCGATGGAAAGGGCCTGGAAACGAGGAAAGGCGCCCGAGAAGATCGCCAAAGCCGTGCGAGTCACGACTGAGCGGGCGCAAAGTTCCTGGAAGGCGATGGTTGGCTACTATGGGAGGTTGAAAAGGAAATTCCCAGGCTGATCGCATTCCGGTACCATGCCACAAAAAGGACCCCGGCATTGATCCTGCCGGGGTTTTTTCTGTTTGCTGCAAAATTACAGCATCCTGCCGAAACGGCATTGTCGATTCTTTCGACATGATGCTGGCTCTTTTATTTCTGAAAGACAAATTTCCTTGTCTGTGAGAATGTACCAGCCTCTATCCTGTAGAAGTAGACGCCGCTTGCCAGTTCATTTCCATCAAAAACAGTATCATAGCGGCCGGGTGGCAACACTTCATCGACAAGTGTCCTTAGTTTCCTCCCGAGAACATCATACACGCTCAACACGACCCTCCCGGTGGTCGATACGGCGAACCTGATTGTTGTCGACGGGTTAAAGGGGTTGGGAAAATTCTGGGCAAGTCCGAACCCCCCGGGAATCTCGTTCGGGACCGCACTAACGAACGTGATCAATTCCGCCAAAGGTCTCCTCCACACCCCCGCTCCCTGCGTCCCAACAAAGAGAATAGTGCCGCTTGCTCCATCGGGAGCCGCCACCAGCGCATTCACATTGGTGCTGATCAGGCCTTCACCCTCTTGCTCCCAACTCGTACCGTTGTTCGTCGAGCGGTAAACAGTCGAAAGAGTTCCGGCAAAAATGTTGGTATCACTTACGCCGAAAGTCAGAACAAAAGTACTGAGGGAGCCCACGGCTTGCCAGCCTTCACCGTTATTCGTGAAACGGAATATTCCTGCGTCATCGGTGGCCGCGAAAAGATTCTTTTCGCCTGAACTGTTTACGACGAGCGCAAGGGCTCGGACATTCAAGCTTGTCAGTCCCGTATTGACCGTTTGCCAATTCGCACCATTATTGGTGCTGCGAAACACACCCGCACCAAAGCTCCCGGCAAACAGGTTAGTGTCGCTCACGACAAGGGAACCGATATTACCGGTGGTCAGACCTGTATTGACGGCTTGCCAGCTTGTGCCGTTGTCGATAGAGAGGACCACGCCTCCATTATTTGTCGCAAAAAGATTTGTATCCTTGACTGCGAAGCACCCGACTGACCCGTTCAAACCGGTATTGATTGATACCCAGTTCACCCCGTTGTTGCTGGATCGGGATGCTCCTCCCCAGGTGCCCGCAAAGAGAAACGTGTCCTTGGCGGCAAGTGCGTCGACGTGCAAGTCTGTCAGGCCGGCATTCATCGCCTCCCAATTTGTCCCGAGGTCCGTGGATCGAAAGACGCCGTTATACATGGTTCCTGCAAAAATACCGTTGGGGGCTATCGCAAGAGCCTTTACGTATGAATTTCTTATTCCAACGCTTGCCCCTTCCCATGTCGCGCCGTTATTGACGGAACGATAGACCCCGAAGTCCAAGGCACCCGCAAGAATGTCTGTGCCTTTCACCGTAAGACTCCTGATAGGATTTTGCGGCAGCCCTGTGCTCACCGATTGCCAGTTTGCGCCGTTGTTCGTGGATCGGAATACGTCGCCGCCCCAAGTCCCGGCAAAAATGTCCGAGCCCTTCACTGCAAACGAGCGGACATCTGTGCTTGTCAATCCCGTATTGACTGCAATCCATCCACGACCGAAGTTGGTGGAACGGAACACACCGCCGACCGTACCGGCAAAGAGCATTGTGTCGCCCGCCGCATCCGCGCGCACTGCCAAAGCGTGCACGTTCATGTTGGTCATTCCCGTGTCGACGAGCTGCCAGCTTGTGCCGTTGTTCGTGGAGTGAAACACTCCACTCCCGTAGGTCGCGGCGAAAGCGTGCGTGTCGACCACGGCAAGAGCCGTTACTTCATTGTGCACTGCCATTCCAGCGTTCGCCGCTACCCAGGTTGTCCCCGCGTTTGTGGAACGATAGACTCCATTGAGATAAACACCGGCAAAGAGATTCGTGTCGTTCGCGAGGAGGGAAAAAACCGTAAGACGGGGTAATCCGGTATTGACGGCCTCCCAGCTGGTACCCTGATTTGTGGATCGAAACACTCCCTGATCGGCAGTACCTGCAAAAACATGCGAGGCCCCGTTGCCGTCTGGCGTTGCCGCGAGAGCACGGACATTCCAGTCTGTCAATCCTGTATTAACTCCTTTCCAGCTTGTGCCGTTGTCCGTGGAGCGGAATACCCCTGCGCCGGTGGCGACAAAGAGATTCGTCCCCCCGGACCCGTCGGCAGCAGAGGCGAAGGCGCGGCAGTTGGCCCCAAAAGGCCCGTTGGTTTGAGTCCACTGGGCGTGAACCGCACTGTTGAACATGATGAAGAACATGAAGATGATAGTGAGAACGAATCGTATGGTCGTCATGATGGGAGTCCTTCTGAGCACATGCGGCGTTCGGCTCAATTTCCAGATTACCCAACACGGGGGACATGTTCAACACTAATCGCATGAATCGTCAGAAAGTGATAATCGGAATCATTACCGGTTCGGCACCACCGATGAAATCTTCAGGAAGGCGGGAAGTCAACATGAGTGTGTGATCAGACAACCAAAACATCGTTACAGATTTGAACAGCGGAGAGGAGAATGAAGGAAACAGGATAATCTACTTCTGGAGGTGTTGCGCGTCTATGGCGTTGCCCGGATTGACGCGAAGGGCTGAACTTCACGACCCGGAGTTCATTCTTTCCAGCTCCCGATCGGCACGATTTTCCAATGATTGCTGGAAATCGTAATCATCAAATTCTTCGATCATTTCGAACGCGTCAATGGCTTCCGATTTCTTTCCCTGTTTTTCAAGAGATTGCCCTGCGAGGAAATAGCTGTGCGGAATAATCCACGTTTCCGCGGGCGGCCGTACTTGCGCCAGGTCGGAGTGTATCGCGAGCGATGAATCGTGCTTCTCCTGATTGAAGTATGTCTGCTGCATCCCGTACAGGGCCAGGGCGCGCTGGTCGGTGCTTCCCGATTGAAGCACGCGTCCAAACAGTTCCATCGCGCGATCATAGTGTTTCATGGAAACTTCATTTTGCGCCTTGATGAGGTCCAGATCCGTATCGGAGAGGGGCGCGGATATCCGTTCCCGTCCTTTTCGATAATTGAAGGTATCCCACGCCCGGTCCTTGTCGTTGACAGGCTTCACTTTTTTGTACGTTTCCACAGCGCCTGCGCGATCTCCCAAAACTTCCGAGCATACTCCCAGCCTGTAATACATGTTGTTGCTGATATTGTCCGCATTCTCGACTCGCTGAATGGACAGCTCGAGGTTTTGCTTTGCGCTTTGGAAGTCATTCTTCAGCCAATAGCACTGAGCCAGCACATTGAACGCTATCTCATCGCCATACTTGACCTTCTTTCTGTTGTTGATCTCCACGGCTTTCCTCGC
>DATECW010000103.1:0-4353 GCA_035286705.1 Bacteroidota bacterium | reverse complement strand
AATGCCATGAAGCCGATTCATCATCGGGAGCCCGGAGTTGCATTGGCCGCACTCCTGCACAACGAGCTGAAAATCGAGCTGATTGCTGACGGTATTCATATTCACCCCGCGGTTATGAAGCTCTTGTTCAAAGTGAAGGGTGAAGGCGGCATTCTCCTGATTACCGATGCGATACGGGCGTGCGGAATGCCTGACGGTGAGTACACCTTCATGGATCAGGCAATCAAAGTCAACGATAATCGAGCCTACCTCTCCGATGGGACACTCGCAGGCAGCACTCTGACCATGGAAAAAGCAGTTCAAAACATGGTGCGTCTGGTGGAAGTACCAATAACAAAGGCCGTCCGGATGGCTTCACTCAACGGAGCAAAAGTCCTTGGGCTCGAACACCACAAAGGAATTCTTGCGGTCGGGAAAGACGCTGACCTGGTCGTGCTGGACAGGGACTTCAATGTCCAGATGACAGTGTTCGAAGGTGCCATCCGCTACCGGAAGGGGGAGGACCGAAAGGGGTAGGTGCGCGACTGAATCAACAAAGCCGCACTCGGAAGACCCGTGTGCGGCTTTTTTTGTGAAATAGTGCTTGACAGCTGTGCCTCTGTACCTTATATTTGTAAATCCGTACAACGCATTACCTTATTTTATTCATCACACCCCACCTGAAACCTTACTAACTAAACTCTTGAATATGCTGGATGACATCGATACAAAGATCCTTGAGATTCTTCAAAAACAGGGACGTACCCGGAGAAACGATCTTGCTGAACGCGTCGGACTTTCCCTTCCCGCCGTCAGCGAGCGGCTGCGGAAACTGGAAGAATCCGGGATTATCGCCGGCTACTTCGCAAAACTTGACCACAAGAGGCTGGGAAAAGACATCACCGCGTTCATTACGGTCACGGTCGACTCTTCGAAACATTTTTCCTCTTTTGTCGATCACCTTAATAATTCCGAAGAAATACTGGAATGTCATGCGATTACGGGCGACGGGACCCACATGTTGAAAGTCAGGACGGAGAACACGGGAAGCCTTGAGAAGCTGCTTGCGAAAATTCAATCGTGGCAGGGTATCGTCAAGACCACCACAAGCGTCGTCCTCTCCACGGCAAAAGAAACGTTGAGAATCAGAATTCCCACTCACAAATAATCCCACACCTCATTGCAAGGAGTCTTATGGCAACCGGATCAAAGACAAAGGCTTCCGAGGGCGTTGCAAACGTCTTCAAAATGATCAAGGATCGGAATATCAAGGTCGTTGATCTGAAGTTCTGCGACATGCTCGGACAATGGCAGCACTTCTCCATTACCACCGGGGAGTTTTCAGAGGAAGTGTTCGAAGATGGAATTGGTTTCGATGGCTCGAGTATTCGGGGCTTTCAGAAGATTCATGAAAGCGACATGCTTTTGTTCCCCGACCCTGCGGCGGTCTTTGTCGACCCTTTCACCGCGGTTCCAACGCTGAGCCTCACCTGCGACATCGCCGATCCCATCACTCGCGAAAGCTACTCGCGGGATCCTCGTCATGTGGCGAAAAAGGCGGAGTCGTATCTCCTCTCAACGGGTGTTGCTGACATGGCATATTTTGGACCGGAACCCGAATTCTTCATTTTCGATAACATCCGGTACGATCAAACGTATCAGTACGGCTACTATCACATCGATTCGGAAGAGGGATTCTGGAACAGCGGTTCAAACGGGACGCAGAATCTTGGTCACAAGCCCCGCTACAAGGAAGGCTACTTTCCAACGTCGCCAATCGATACCCTCCAGGATATTCGGACGGACATGGTTCTCACGCTCGAGGCAGTAGGTGTCGGCGTGGAGGTTCACCATCATGAGGTCGCTACCGCCGGACAGACAGAAATTGACATGCGACGCGATACGTTGACCCGGATGGCGGACAATTATTTGCTCTACAAATATGTCACCAAGAACGTGGCAAAGAAACACGGGAAAACAGTGACCTTCATGCCGAAACCAATCTTCGGCGACAACGGATCAGGAATGCATGTTCATCAGAGCTTATGGAAATCGGGCAAGCCCTTATTCGCGGGCAACGGATACGCCGGCCTCAGCGAAATGGCCATGTACTACATCGGCGGGCTTCTCAAGCATGCGCCTGCACTCTGCGCCTTGACAAATCCTACGACCAATTCCTACAAACGGCTCGTCCCCGGTTACGAAGCCCCGGTCAACCTGGCCTATTCACAGCGAAACAGGTCAGCTTCGATTCGAATTCCCATGTACTCTTCGAACCCAAAGGCAAAGCGAATCGAATTCCGCTGCCCTGACCCGACATGCAATCCGTATCTCGGCTTCGCAGCCATGATGATGGCAGGCCTCGATGGCGTCATCAACAAGATCGACCCGGGCAAACCTCTTGACAAAAACATCTACGACATGGATCCGGAACAACTGAAGGAAGTTCCATCAACACCCGGATCTCTCGAAGCTGCCTTGCATGCCCTCGAAAAAGACCACGACTTCCTGCTGCGCGGAGACGTGTTCACCGAGGATCTGATCGCGACCTGGATCGAGTACAAACTCGACAAGGAAGTGAAACCAATGCAGTTGAGGCCGCATCCGTACGAGTTCATGCTCTACTATGACGTGTAACAATCGACTGCAATTTCTTCACAATGAATCCCGGTCCTCGACCGGGATTTTTTTTGAATGCATGGAAACCTTGCTTTTCGGGGGGCTTCTTGGTATTTTCTCGAAGTCATGCCATTGACAGATTTCACCCGCATCAAATATCGTGTCGACCAGCGTGTTTGCACGATCACCCTCAGCCGTCCCGAAAAGCACAACGCCCTTGACGATACAATGGTCACGGAGCTCTCTTCCGCATTCCTGAGCGCCCAAAAAGACTCATCGGTCAAAGTGATCATGCTCAAAGGAGAGGGAGAGTCGTTTTGCTCCGGAGCCGATTTGGCCTACCTCCAGCGGATTGCGCAATATGATTTTCACCAGAACCAGGAAGATTCGGTGAATCTCATGAAGCTTTTCCTCCAGATTTCCATGCACCGGAAACCTGTCATAGCGCTTGTTCACGGGAATGCTCTCGCAGGGGGATGCGGCCTTGCGACTGTTTGCGATCTCGTCGTCGCTTCAAAGGAAACAGCCAGGTTCGGGTATACCGAAGTCCGCATTGGCTTCATACCGGCCATCGTCATGATTTTCCTTGTCAGGCGCGTGGGAGAATCCCGCGCCCGGGAACTGACGTTGCGGGGCAACGTCCTTTCAGCAGAAGAAGCTCAACGCATAGGCCTGGTGAATCAAGTCGTACCCGAAACAGATCTGGATCAGGCGGGAATGTCTCTGGCTCAGGATCTCGTGAAGCACTGCAGTTCTTCTTCCATGGGACTGATCAAGGAACTTCTCGCGCGCATCCATGGAATGTCCACAAACGACGCTCTCGACTATGCCGCAAACCTCAATGCCCTCACCAGAATGACCGAGGACTGCAAGAAGGGGATTGAGGCCTTCCTCAGGAAAGAACCAATCCGGTGGTGAACCCCAAGGACCTCTCTTCATCTATCCGCTCCGTTCCCGATTTCCCAAGACGGGGGATTGTCTTCCGAGACATCACCACGCTCCTCAAGGACCCGGCAGCCTTCAAAGAAGCGCTTGATGTTTTCTCGTCCCGCTACAAATCTGTCCCTGTCGACAAGATCGTGGGAATAGAATCGCGGGGTTTCATTTTTGGGGCGGCACTTGCGGATCGTCTGAACGTCGGGTTCATTCCTGCGAGAAAACCGGGCAAGCTCCCGGCCACTACATTGAAGGAAGAGTACGAGCTGGAATACGGGCGCGACAGCATTGAAATCCACGCCGATGCAATTCACCCGGGTGACCGCATCCTGGTTCACGATGACCTCCTTGCCACGGGAGGAACGGCATCGGCGACATGCCGGCTGGTTGAGCGTATGGGCGGAACTATCGTGGGCTGCTGCTTTCTGATCGAGCTCTCGTTCCTCAGTGGGAAGGAGCGTCTCAGGGGCTATGACCTTTTCTCTATTATCCAATACCATTCTGAATAGGCCCTTCACAGCCTTCCGAAGGATGCACAGAGCAGGCGTGCACTTTTTCTTCTCATTTCCTCGAGATCGCTGCGCTTGACGCCGTCATCATCGGCATCAGCAGTGACACTCTGGAGAGCCATCGCAAATTTGCTGCCGAATACAGTCTACAATTCCCACTCGGGGCCGATGCGAATCGTTCCGTCATGAGCGTCTTGGAGCTCTTCAGTTCGGTTTCAGGCCGCTCAGAGTCACGTACGTCATTGACAAAATGGGAGTGATTCGAGGCGCGGTCCATCACGAAATCCTTATCGGCCGACACTGGCGGTCG
>DATECW010000102.1:0-4867 GCA_035286705.1 Bacteroidota bacterium | reverse complement strand
GATACGATCACGATACCGGTGACCGTTGCCGGGAGTGACACGGTCGGGACCCTCGATACCCTCTGGCTTGTGGCGCGGTCGGCGTCCGACACGACCCTTGTCGACTCGGCGTTCGTCGTGGTGGAAGTGGGTGAGTCGACGATGTCGGTCAACGTGGGCCTGGACGTTGGATGGAACATGGTCTCGGTGCCGGTGAATGCGGAAGACCTGTCGAAGGTGACCCTGTTCCCGACAGCCATCTCGAAGGCCTTTGCGTATTCCGGCGGATATTACACCGTGGACACGCTCCTGCTCGGGCAGGGGTACTGGATGAAGTTCGATTCCGCGGAGACGGTGCCGATCGAGGGGTACGGCCTGGACGAAGATACGGCGTCGGTGGTGACCGGATGGAACATGATCGGTTCGATCTCGTACCCGGCCCCGGTCGCCAACATCACCGAAATTCCTTCATCGATTGTGCTCTCGAACTACTACGGATATAACGGCGCGTATTTCAGCGCCGATACGCTCAAACCCGGGCAGGCGTACTGGGTCAAGGTCTCATCCGCGGGGAAACTGGTGCTCGCGAAATAGCCGCACCAGTCCCCGGGAGAATCGGAAGAAGTGTGGATCAGGCGGCGGGCCAGAGCCAGCCGAATGTTCCCCCGGTGATCGATCCGTAAATCAGGGCATCGAGCAGCGACTTCAAGGTCGTGCTCCAGCCCCGCTTGTACCAGATCGAATTCTGGACGAGGGCAAGACCGTAGGCCGCAAAGGCCATGACGCCGGCGAAACGGTGTACCGCCAGGTAAGGCGCGCCCGGGTCCAGCGCCCTGCCAGCCACGTATGCGGCGAAGATCCCCACGACGACGCAATACACAAACCACTGGAAAAGCTGGGCGCCCATCCCCGGCATGCCATTTTGCATCACCGTGAAAAAGCCCACCGGCCCTTTTTTGCATTTTTCGATGAATGTGGGGTTGGTCATCGCTTTCGAGCTCCCCGCGTACGGAATGACGTATTCACCCGGGGGGATACTGAATTTGCGCAATGCCTCTATTGTGGCGTCTTCGTCCGGGAGTTTCTTGTAATCGGATTTGTGATAGCTCAGCATCATGTGGATGACGGAGCTGGCGATGAAGACGAAAACAGCGGAAAGCAGGATCGGAAGCCATAAGGACATGATGGGGACCATAAAGCCCTCCAGAATTGTGATGGATGATTAAATTCCAGTGTTTCCTGAGGCCTTTCGGGTCCTGAGCGCTTCACGCGGGTCCCCGTCCGGCGGACGCTGAAAATAATTAATATAGAAGAACTTGTCAAGATCGGGTTTGCCGGGTTTGCATACGCAGGCGATATTATGTATATTTAACCCATTAACACCGCGGGGTGGAGCAATTGGTAGCTCGTTGGGCTCATAACCCAAAGGCTGCAGGTTCAAGTCCTGCCCCCGCTACTTCCGCTTTGCGAAAAGGCGCTTCATTCAGAGGCGCCTTTTCGTTTTTCTCCCGGTCCGCCTGGATCCCGAGGAGCTTGTTCGTGACAGGGGGGAGGAGCCGGACGTAGCACCGGGCCCGCTTGGTTATCCGGTGGTCCCAGCAAACAGGTCCAAATACTCATTGAACGTGAAAATCCTGTTACGCTTCCCGCCAGTTGTCTCCCGGAGGATACCAAGTTTCACGAAATCCTGGATGAACCCATTCGCCGTCGCAGGGGTTACGTCCAACAGACTGCCGACGTCGGCAGCGGTGAGCTTCGGCGTTTTGTAGAGGTGCTGCAGAAGCTGTTGCGCCCGTGGGAGTTTCTTTCCCAGTGTGATCAGGCGGCGCGATTCAATATCCTCCCTCAGCGCCAGGATGCTCTTGAATGTTGCGATTCCCTGTTTCGATGTCTCTGTGACGGCAACGAGAAAGAACCTGATCCATTGCAGCGCATCGTTGGCGGTTCTCGCCCTCATGAGGTTGTCATAGTACAGGGCTTTGTGCTTCTCAAAGTATGCCGAGAGATACAATGTGGGCTTCGATAGAATGTTGTTGCTGACAAGGTAGAGCGTGATCAGCAGTCGGCCAAGCCTTCCATTCCCATCAAGGAATGGGTGGATGGTTTCAAACTGATAGTGCGCCATTGCGATTCTCATGAGATCGGGCAACTGGATCTGTTCGTTGTGGAGAAAGTTTTCCAGATCACCCATGAGCGCAGGTACTTCGGTATGGTGAGGCGGAATGAACAGTGCATCCTGAAGGGTAGCCCCTCCGATCCAGTTCTGGCTCTTCCGGTATTCACCGGGGAGTTTCATCTTCCCCCGGACACCTGCCATCAGAATCTTATGTGTTTCTTTTAGCAGCCTGGTGGAAACAGGGACGTCTCTGAGCCTTTTGATGGCATGGTTCATTGCCTTGATGTAGTTCTGAACCTCCTGCCAGTCGTCTCTCTTTTCGGCATCCACATCCGCCTTCTTCATCACCACGTCTCCCATTTCCGTTCGTGTTCCCTCAATCCGGCTTGAGGTGGTTGCTTCCTTGATGACGTGCATGCGAATGAAGATGTCGATGTCGGGGATATGCGATGAGAACGCATTTAATTCACCCAGCTTGAGGTTTGCCTGGGCGAGAAGTGAATTGACCTTCGCGTCCGACCAAGTCCACTCCGTGTTGAGTTTGGTTGGCGTAAAGCTCTTGTACTGATATTGCCGGGTGAATGTACCCGCTGTGAATTGTTCGAGGGTCACGTCGGTGGAGTGTTGAACGATGAAATTCCTTGTTTCAGTGTAACGTATGCAGACTAAAATAAGAAAATCCTTGTTTTAGTCAAGGGATGAGTCGGGAAATGTCGGTGGGGCGCATCAAATTTTTTGTGTGAGCCGGAGATGAACCTGCAAACCGAAATGGATCGGATGCTAAGCCCAGCATTAGAAAGGTGTAACAAGAGAATCCGCTGAGTGTACCTTCGCAGCCAACTTCTTGTAATACCGTTCTCGTTGTTTGAATTGCCTCTCAAGGAAGGGGATGTTTTTGTCCCGATAGTCAATGATTAGCCTCTGATCGCCGATGTCACGCAGGCGGCCAATGTATTGGACAAGCTTGCCTTCGAATGAGAATGGAAACGCGAGGATCAGGCAAGTGATGCCGCGAATATCTACTCCTTCACCAAAGAATTGACCCGTGGAGAGGATTACCTGATAATGACCATCGTCGATCTGCCTAACCTTTGATCTTCTCGCTCGCGGTGAATCATCTCCAGAGATTACGATGGTCTCGCATTTACCCTTGGTATAGAGATTGAGAATCTCGAGATGTTCTTTACGTTCGCTTAACACAAGCACCTTCTTGCCGACAAATGTCTCTTTCAAAACATCGTCCACTATCAACTTATTCCGTGCTGTGTCGAAACAGACCACCTTTGCCAGGAGCTGGAAGAGGTCAGTTGTGAATTTGAAAGGAATCGCAAGGTCCGTCACTCTCACGATAACTTCGAAGATCTGGCTCGGTGGAGGTAATGCTGGTTTGAAGTCCATCGTCTCCATTCGAGCAACAATCTCTCCGATGTAGACATAGATCAACTTCTCATCATTGTGTTTGCGCTTAGGAGTGGCGGTTAGTCCATAGAGATAGTGAGTATTCAGTTGTGAGACGACGTCTCGGAAGGTCGAGGCGGGTATGTGGTGGCATTCATCAACCAGGATTGTTCCAAACTCACCCCTGAATTCGGATAAGTCCTTCTTCCGAGCCAGGCTTTGGAGCAGGCCGACAGTAATCTGATCGCCAATCTTCTTCTTGATCCCTGAATACTGTCCGATATGCGCTTTTGGTATTCCGAGGAATTCCTGAATGCGTTCTACCCACTGATCGAAGATCTGTCTGCGATGAACAAGGATCAAAGCCGGGAGTTTCCTTCTCGCGATGAGTTCAAGCCCGATGATTGTCTTGCCGCTTCCAGACGGCGCTACAATCACACCTTGGTCATGCTCTAATGCAGAATCAACCACCTTGGCTTGAAACGGCGTCAGCTGGATGCAACTCTTGAAAGGTACCTCATCGAGTGAAGGATAGTCGTAGTGCACCGAATAAGCGATGGCGTTTGCGTTCAGGAACGTAACGAGTCTGTTCAGGAAGCCTCGAGGTATTGAAACGGCATCGCCCGACTCTTCAATCAACTTGAAGTATTTTTGCACCTTATATGTTGATTTACCAAGCCGGCGCTTCGTCAGGTACTCGGTGTTGGGAAAATTCAATTCTTCCTTCAAAAAGGCTACTATTTCCGGTAAGAGCTGTGAACGAGGGAGAGCAACCTTGTTGCCGACAAAGATGGAAAAAGTGGTTCCAGACAAAGCTGATGGAACCGACGAACCCACCTTCTGAATGACAAGCCTTTGATGGACCGCGTCAATCTCTTGCGCCGTGTGTCGCCTGGCTTCCTTCAAGAACGCCCACTGATCCGCGAACGGAGCCTCTGTTTCCAGATCAAGAAACACGGTGTTGCCTTGTGATATTGATCTGCCTTGTAAAGGCAATGCAATCAAATTGCCAAATCCAGCCTTCGAGAGAATATCTTGATTCGGGAAAAGCCGATCGAAACTAATCTCTTTTTCAAATTCTGAGATGTTGAATGCTCGGCGGATCAAGTCAAGTCCAATTTTACGACTCTTATAACAAAGACATGGCTGAGAGAAGAAAATCCAAACATGACCACCATTCCCTGAGCGAGAACGTTCAAGGTAGGCATTCAGTTGCACTTGGGTGGACGCATCGATAAACGCTGTCGCGTCCTTCAGCCAATGCTCTCCATCGAAGTCAGCGGCCAAAAAGTAGGACGTGTTATCGGCAAGAATTGGATAGATGCCGACAACTTGAAGACCCAGAAGATGTTTCTTGATCACTTCGGGTGTAAG
>DATECW010000101.1:0-16802 GCA_035286705.1 Bacteroidota bacterium | reverse complement strand
CCAAGACGATTTCCGTCCCCAACCTTCCGATCGAAGCGCAGCGACGCGGCATACGCATCGGCAATGAGACCCGAGTTGAGATCGACGCCATACATGGTGTTTTGAGGATCACCAAAGGCAAGGTTCACCCCATAATGACGTGTCGGGCGCGCATTCCCTGTAACGATATTGAATGAGCCGCCGAACGCACCCGCTCCATAGAGAGAAGATCCGGCACCTCGCTGGACTTGCACCGAAGCTGCAGCAGACGAGACTGATCCCCAGTTCGACCAGTACACAGAGTTCGACTCGGGATCGTTCGTCGGAACGCCGTTAATGAGAACCTGCACATAGTTCTGATTGAAACCGCGAACAAAAAGCTTCGCTTCGCCGTTTCCAACACCGTCGGTAGAATAAGCATAGAGGCTCGGAGTGCCCTTGAGAAGCAAGGGTGCATCCTGACCATGAATTCTCTGGTCAATCTGCTCTTTTCCAATGTCTGTGAATGCCACCGGGGTTTCTCGCGCGCGCGCACGATTGACTTCGACGATGACTTCGCCGTATTGGAGGACTGTCTGCTTCAAGGCGAAGTCCGCAGTCATCGAGGCGTCGGGGGTCACGGTGATTGCCTGCTGCTGCGCCGTGTAACCAAGATACGTTGCACGCAGAGTGTAGCTTCCCGGCGGAACATTTGAGACTGTATAATTTCCATCTGCATCGCTTGCAGCACCGATCGTTGTACCAACAATCAGCACCGAAGCTGACACGAGTGGTTGCCCGGAGTCGACGTCCGTAAGACGGCCCCGTATGGTCGCGTTTTGCGCGAATACCGAGGTCGTCAAAAGAAGCATCACGACGACTGCCAGGAGGGGAGTCCACTTTGTCATTGACTTCATAGTTCCTCCTGAATGTATGGATGAAAAAGGTTTGATAGATTAGTTGATGGGATACGAAACTCGATCATGGATTTCAATGCCGATTGGAGGGAAGATAAGATCGAACTTCGCCGAAACTTCAATCAGCCCTGCAATTCTAACGAGGAAAGTACAAAAACACAAGTAGTACATGATGAAGAAATGATGAATAAATATAAATGAAACGAAAAGCGTGCCGCACTTGATTACTTCCTTGTGGAAATTTCTGTAATCCACATGTTATCAACTTGTTCTTCTGTCATGAGTGTCTGTTTTGGTCTCCACTTCTCAGCAGCGCATCTAACAAGTTTGTCCATTTTACCGGCTTTGATTCACGGGTTGTCTCGCTTGCCAACCCCCTTACCCCTGTTTACTGATCTTTTTTTCTTGAACGAATTTTGGCGCATATTCTGAATCGTCTGCTCTCTTAAGTCGTTTTTCCGTAATAGCTTGCAGAACACACGAGTTTCCTAGGAAATTCGCAAAAAGACGAATCTGTTCAATGATTATAGGGGTTTTGTCATTTTTCTGTTGACATTCGATTTAAAACCCCTATATTTCTGGGGAATTTTTGATGACGCTTGATTCTTAAGAGAGTAGCAGGATTAGCTTTAAGAAAGGTTTAACTAACTCCAATATCCCACCACCAACTAATAAGGACAAAAATATGGGAAAAGCAATGTCAAAGAGCCAGGTTGCCGCACACATTGCGAGCAAATTTGAGCTCAAGAAAAAAACTGCCGTGAGCATTCTCGAAGAAATCGCGCAGTTGTCGTATCGAGAAGCCAAAAACTCCTTTACCCTTCCGGGTATCGGAAAACTCGTGCTCGTGAACAGAAAAGCCCGTATTGGCCGTAATCCGGCTACGGGAGAACAGATTCAGATCCCGGCGAAAACCGTCGTGAAGTTCCGCGTCGCAAAAGCCGCGAAAGAGGCTGTTCTGGGAGCCAAGTAATTCCCTGCGTGCTTTCGTCTCACCCTCGCCCCGTTCGATTCCCGGACGGGGCGCTTCATTTCAGTCCTGAGATTGTTGCATCTCCCTTCGATATCTACGACATTTCTCTCTCGTTCCCTAATCGACTGAAAACTGTTCCCGCCTTCGCGGGAATGATGACTGAAAATGCTCGCCATTCACAGCAAGTTTGAATCAGAACTGCAAGTTCGGCCTGATGACATCGATATGAATCAACACGTCCACAATAGCCGCTATTTTGACTATGTTCTTGCAGCGCGTTATGACCAAATGAGCCGCTGCTACAAAATGCCCATGGAAGAATTCCTGAAGCATGGATTCGGCTGGGTTGTCCGGCGGGCCTTCATAGAGTATAAAAGGCCATTGGGACTGGGGGATTGGTTCATTGTGCGCACATGGATCCATGAAATTGTCGATGATGGCGTCCAGGTGCATTTCGAGATTATAAAGAAAAGCACTGGAAAGCTCAGCTGCGATGGATACTTTGACTACACGATGGTGAACACGAAGACCGGTCGTGCCGAGTCCATTCCTGATTGGATCAAACAAAAATACTCAATCTAGAGCCGGGAAATAAGGAGACAACGATGAGGATGAAAGTGCTGATGTTGACAATTGCGGCTTGGGCGTCGGTTTCGGCGCAACAGGAGAAGGTATACTCGTCACAAGATGGCGTGAGGTTTAGGGTCGAGACAATCGTGAGGAATCTTGAGGTTCCATGGTCGATTGTTTTCGACAAACAGGGCAACATGTATTTTACCGAACGCTCCGGAAAACTGAGCATTCTGCGAAAAGGAGAAAAAGACCCAAAGATCCTGGCCTCAATTGACGGTGTCGTGGAGCAGGGAGAAGGAGGATTGATGGGACTGGCGCTCCATCCCGAATTCGAAAAGAACCGCTGGATCTATGTCAGCTTTACGTTCCGATTCAAGGAGGCGCTGGCGAATACTGTTGTCCGATATACGCTTCGCAACGATGTTTTGGAGGGTCGTACGACCATCATCGGCTACTTGCCCGGCTCGGCAGTGCACAATGGCTGTCGCATTAAATTCGGGCCTGACGGAAAGCTCTATGTGACCGCTGGGGACGCTGCAGATCGAAAGATCGCTCAGGATGTTGCTTCACTTGGCGGCAAAATCCTTCGTGTCAACGATGATGGATCTGTCCCGGTCGACAATCCGGATAGGAAATCACCGATTTTCGCACTTGGCGTAAGGAATCCGCAGGGTATTGCCTGGCACCCCGAAAAAGGAGTGATGTTTGAAACAGAGCATGGTCCATCGGGCTTCGACGCTCCGGGCGGGGGTGATGAAGTGAATATTATTGTGGCCGGCGGGAATTATGGATGGCCCGTGATTCATCACAAAGATGTCAAGGAAGGGATGATTGCTCCGCTATTGGAATATACTCCCGCAGTGGCCCCCGGCGGAGCAACATTCTACTCGGGAAAGGCGTTTCCTGCCTGGAAGAACAACTTCTTTTTCGGTGGATTAAGGGGGACAAGAATTCAGCGGGTGGTTCTTGATGAAAAAGACCCAAAGATGGTGAAGGGGGAAGAGGCTCTCTTGAATGGTGAGTTTGGGCGAATTCGTGATGTCACAGAAGGGCCGGATGGAGAGATCTATTTCTCAACCAGCAACACGAGCCGCGGTCGCGCTTCCAATGATGATGATCGTATTCTCCGGATTGTCCCCCCGAAATAGGCCTCAACGTAACCGATAACTGGTTTTCCTCTTGACAGTGCACCTTCTTTCTTCCATATTGTGGAAGCCCTTCCACGAAAGGAAAACGCCCTGTCTGTCACCATCTACGACATTGCCAGAGAAGCAAATGTGGGCATTGGCACCGTTTCCCGTGTGTTCAACGATCATCCCAGTGTTTCCGACGAGACCCGCAAACGAGTTCTCCTCGTAGCCGGGCGTTTGAACTACCAGCCGCATCCTTATGCGCGAGGGTTGGCAAGAAAACGCACTAACTCGATTTTGACGTTCGTTCCCTTCTTTACCACGTTCTTCTTTGTTGAGATTCTCCAGGGAGTCCAGTCAAAACTCTCAGAACTCGATTGTGACCTCCTTCTGTATGGTGTCAGCCACCCCGACCAGGTGGGGGCATCACTCAAACGCAATGCGATCCGTGGAAGAGTTGATGGAGTCCTCTTCTTTTCGATGACGATGCCTGACGAGTACGCGGAGCAGTATATCAATATGAAAACTCCGGTCGTTCTTGTCGATACTCACCATCCATCGTTTGATTCTTTCACGGTGGAGAATGTGCAGGGCGCTTATACCGCTGCAAAGCACCTGATCTCCCTTGGCCACCAAAAGATCGGCATCCTCAACGCGAATCTCGAAAGCGTTCCTGCCAGGGAGCGTCTGCAGGGATTCCAAAAAGCGGTCAAGGAGTCTCAACTGTCGATTGATCCCCTCTGGATGAAGCACAGCGCGTCGCCGCGTTTGGACGGGTTCACCCGCGAAACAGGACATGAGCTTATGAAAGAGTTCATCGCCATGGGGTCGCGGCGGCCGACAGCGATTTTTGTTGCGAGCGACATTCAGGCCGTTGGCGCTCTGGCGGCTATTCAGGAGGCAGATCTGCGTTGCCCGGACGACGTCGCCATTGTCGGGTTCGACGACATCATGCTCGCGTCGAGTTTGAATCTTACCACCATGCGGCAGCCCATGCATGAAATGGGATCGTTGGCCGTGGAAAGGCTGATGATCCGCATGCAGGAACCGGAACAGCCCGCCGTACATATGACCTTCACGCCGAAGCTGGTGGTCCGCTCGACGTGCGGATTTGTTCAACCTCCTCAAAACCCTGTATCCCGATCCACATCGGTCGGAGCACTCTCATGATGCTGATACGCAATTTCTTCTCGCTTATTCTTGTGGTAATCCTTGCATGCGGTTTTCTCTTCGCCGGCTCAACAGGAAAAATCGCGGGCGATATCAAGGATAAGAAAACCGGCGAGCCGCTTATCGGCACAAACGTGATTCTTGAAGGGACGAATCTTGGGGCCTCGACCGATATCAATGGTCATTTCACCATCATCAATATCCCCCCCGGTACGTATACGGTGATTGCGTCGATGGTGGGATATGCGCCAACCAAGACCACAGGCGTACGAGTGAACATCGACCTGACGACAACGGTCGATGTTGAACTGAGTGAAACAGTGCTTGAATTGGGCCAGGAAGTTGTCGTTATCGCAGAGCGACCTCTGGTGCAAAAGGATTTGACCGCAAAAACGGCGATCGTCGGCGGAGAGCAAATCGATGCCCTCCCTGTAACAGAAGTGGGATCGATTCTTTCTCTCCAGGCCGGATTCGTCGCAGGCAGCCTGAGGGGCGGGCGAAGCGGTGAAGTTGCCTATTGGATCGACGGTGTTCCCGTAACGGACTCATATAACGGCAGTCAGATTGTCGAAGTCAATAAAAGTCTGGTTCAGGAACTCCAGCTTATTTCAGGTGCCTTCAACGCGGAATATGGTCAGGCGATGTCGGGTATCGTTAATATCGCCACCAAAGAAGGGGGCAGGCGATTCAACGGGGGAATCGGACTCTATGGCGGAGATTATCTCACCAAAGACGAAGACCTCTTCCCGGGCCTCTCCTTTAAGCCAACACACATTCGGAATATCGAAGGAAACATCAGCGGTCCGGTTCTTGGGGAAGACCTCACGTTTTTCGCAAATGCACGATATATCTATTTTAACGGATATCTGAATGGCGTTCGAAGGTTCAATCCCGAGAATATTGCGTACACGGACAGCACCGGAACGTTCAGGCTGTATCGTGATCCGTCCGGCAAAGGGGACAGTTCCGTGGTTCCGATGAACTGGAGTAATCGATCCTATGCTCAGGGGAAACTGACATGGCGAATCGCCCCTCAAATAAAACTCACGGGGAATTACATTTTTGACCGGTCTATCGCAAAAGCATACAATCGCGGATTTTACTTCAATCCGGATGGCATGGGCAGAAATTTTTCAACCAGCCACACCGCCATCTTCCAATTCACCCATACCCTCAATTCGAATTCGTTTTACACAATCGGTGGCTCCGGCTTCTATAAAGAGCTGAAATACTACGTCTATGAGGACCCGCACGATCCGCGCTACGTCCACCCGAAGCTTCTTCTGCAATACGATTCATACAGCGCGTTGACGGGAGGAGTTGATCTCTCGCGATTCTACCGATCGACCACAACCGGCCTCGTAAAATTCGATTACACCAATCAGATAGACGCGACGAATCTTGTGAAACTGGGGGCGGAGGTCAGGAAGCATAAGATTCGCTATCGCAGCTATGGGCTTCAGCCAATCACCGCTCAGACGGATATCAACCTTGCCACCGCCAGCCCATTCATTCAAACGCAGATTCCTCCCGTCTCATCAAACTCTCATGATTTCTATCGCCACTATCCTTCGGAGTTTTCTGTCTACGCCCAGGACAAGATGGAGTTCAAAGACATCATTGTGAACATAGGTCTGCGGTACGACTATTTCCAGCCGGATGGTATTATTCTCAATGATCCCTCCGATCCGAGCATCTACACCCCGATCAAGCCTTCAAACATCTTCTTCGACAGTAATGGAAACGGAGTTCAGGACCCGGGGGAGAATGCAAAAACGGACGCAGATCGAAGGGCATATTGGTACAAAAAAGCTTCTGCAAAGTCCGGTATCAGTCCGCGGTTGGGAGTTTCTTTCCCGATTACCGAACGGGGGATTGTCCATTTCTCATATGGCCACTTCTTCCAGATTCCGCGGTTTGAACGTCTCTATGAGAATCCTGAGTTCAAAATCGGCCTCGGAACCGGAAACCAGGGGGTCATTGGCAATTCGGACCTCGATCTTGAACAGACGATCAGCGGAGAGCTCGGTGTTCAGCAGCAACTCACGGATGACATTGCAATCGATGTGACCGCCTATCTGCGTGACATACGCGGCCTTACCGGTACCCAGGGAGAGGAAATCATTATTTTCGGCGGAGCATCGAAATACAGCAAGTACACCAACAGCGATTTTGGATTGGTAAAGGGAGTCGTTCTGACCCTTACCAAGGAGTTTAGCGCCGGGTTCAATGCCACAGTCGATTATACGTTTCAGGTGGCTCGTGGGAGTGCGTCGGATCCGCAGCAGGCGCGGAATGCCCTTGCGAGCGGGGAGCTGCCTGAGGTCCAACTGACGCCGTTGAGTTGGGACCAGCGTCATACAATGAACATCACGGCATCATACGCATCGGCAACATGGGGCTTGAGCGCGATCGGACAGTTCGGAAGCGGAGCGCCATACACCCCGCGCAGCTCGAAAGATATCAGCACGATTCTCACAAACAGCCAGCTGAAACCACAGTTCCTGAATGTCGATCTGAGGGCCTTCTACGAGATTCCGCTCGATGCTGTGAAAATCGTCGCATTTGCCAGGGTTTTCAATCTCTTTGATATTCGTAACGAGTTTGGTGTGTACAACGATACGGGAAGGGCCGGATTTACGCTCGATGAGGAACTGGCTCGCGCTACGAATCCCGCCGAATACGTGAACACGATCGAAGATTACTTCAGAAATCCGACCTTCTATTCGGAACCCCGTCGAATCGAACTTGGAGTAAACCTTGAGTTTTGAAATGAAATCGTACGGCAAATTCGCAACACTTCTCGGCGCAGCGTGCCTGCTTGTGTCAGGCGCGAATGCACAGAGCGGGAGAGAATATCGAAGAAGCGCTATCATGAACGGGAATCAGGTGCGAACCGTGTTCGGCAACTGGGGCGTCATCGGGCAGCCGGGCGAACAGGGCTCAAGGGGCTCCTGGAAGAATCCTAACAATGGGTACCTCGGTGATGTAAGCCCGATGGTTGGCGCAGAGGCACGCTGGGGAGGAATTACGTTCCATTCCGTTGTCACCTCTCCTGTTTCCCGTCCGACTCTCATCCGGGACGAAGACCCGCAAACCAGCAAGCAATGGACATTCGAACCGGTCGGGGGATATTTCAACGCCAATCAACAGAAAGTCGCGATCAGCACAGACCGCAACTCCTGGCCCGCGTCCTGGCCCGACAAGCTCACAGATCCGCTCGATCCGGGATGGAGGGGTTCCTGGAACGGCTACTTCGGAAAGAGGGTGAGCGCGGATCAGGAAACATATTTTGCAATGGATGACAACAACGACGAGCGGTTCAACATACCGAATCGAAATCTCTTTGGAATTGCCTTCAGGGCCGATTCGACTCGCCCAAACCGAAACGGCCTCGCGCTCGATGTGAAGATTCGGGGTCTGCAATGGGCCCAGTTCCTCGCAAAGGATAATATTTTCTGGCTGTACGAAATTACGAACACAGGAACGACAAATTATGATCGCGCCGTTTTTGGAATGATTGTCGGAACATACGTCGGGGTCACCTCAACAGAGGATTATCGCGAATACTCCGATGACTGGTCGTTTTACAGCGCGAAGGATAATATCACCTATACGGGTGATTTTGGAAGAGTAGTTTCGAATCCGCTTTGGACAGGATCTGTCGGTATGGTCGGTTACGCATTCCTCGAGAGTCCCGGGAATCCGTTTGACGGAATCGACAATGACGGAGACGCCGATACGGTTGCTGCGGCCGCGGGGGCAACATTCTTTGGTCCAACAAGCTTCGACTCGACGGTTATCATGGCGGGGATGCAAATAGTCCTCATCGCCAACGACTTCTCCAGATCTGCTTATACCGTGCCGGCAACTGATTCGGTGTCAGTGACGACCCGCGGATTGACCAGAACGATCTATCCCGGAACGACGAAAGTCGCGGAAGGGAATGTCATCAAGGATGCGTTGAATAACGACATTATTAATCCGAATTCCAACGATGGCTTCGATAACGACTACGATGGATTGATCGACGAGAACTACTATTTGCATTACAAGCAGTTCAAACGCGACAAAACCGATCCTTCCAAAATTCTGATCGACACGGTGCGCGCGGTTAAATTTATTGACTATGTCTCCGGCCAGGGCGCAAATCCGCAAAGCATGATCGATGAGTTGCGAACCGACCGTGTGGATAACGACCAGGACTGGGATGTGGCGTTCGACGACGTTGGAAGGGACGGCATCAACAACACAGGTGATTTTGGAGAAGGGGACGGCCAACCGACCTCCGGAATCGACAACCTCGGAAACGACACCGGCCTTCCGGGAGAACCTCATATCGACAAGACCGACGTCTCGGAGTCGGACCAGATTGGACTGACGAGCTTCTTCTATTTCGTTCCCTCAAACAATGTGAGTCTCGGTGAGGACGAAACGTTGTGGAAGAATCTCGCGCCCGGATTCTTTGATGTGCCGAGTTCAATTGTGGTCAACAGGCCGCAAGCAGGGGAAGATGGCGATTTCATCTATGGGTCGGGATATTTCCCGCTGCTTGCAGGTGAGACGGAACGGTTTTCTCTCGCGCTGGTTTTCGGCGGCGGCAGAGGGGGCAGCGTTCAGGATGATATCGACGATCTGCTGAAGAATAAAAAGACTGTCCAGAAGATCTATGATGCCAACTATCAGTTTCCCCAGCCGCCGGAGCTTCCTACGCTGGTGGCTGTTCCGGGAGACAAGAAAGTCACTCTGTATTGGGACAGGGTGGCCGAGCAGAGTGTCGATCCCGTGCTGCTCACAAAGGACTTTGAAGGATATAAACTTTACAAGTCGACCGACCCCAATTTCACCGATATTTTCACGATAACCGATGGTTCGGGAACACCGCAAGGATATCGGCCCCTTGTCCAACATGACTTGAAGAATGGAGTGAAGGGATATTTCAAAGCGACAGACGAATTGTTTGAAGACATCGCAGGATATGCGTATTTCCTGGGAAGTGACAATGGGTTGCAGCATTCCTATGTCGACGATGAAGTTGAGAATGGCCGTCGTTACTACTACGCTCTTGTCGCCTATGACCGCGGTGATGAGATTATCAAAGTCCTTCCTTCCGAGAACACGAAGTTCATTGCGATTTCAACAAGCGGCGAGGTAACCCACGACCGCAACGTCGCAGTTGTGACACCGAACGCAAAAGGAAGCGGATATGTCCCGGCGCCCGATGCGGTGAAACTCGACCATCCTGTTCAATACGCAACCGGGTCGGTGGTGTACCAGGTTCTCGACCCCACACGCATCACCGGTCACTCCTATCGCCTGGAATTTCTCGACACCCAGAATGACAGTGTCGATAACAATAACAATGGGTTGATCGATCTTGCCGATTCAAGTGAATCCGTCAGAACCACCACATTGTACTCCGTGCGTGATCTCGTCGACATCACCGAGCAATTCGTGAGCCTTGATACGGCTATTGTGCAGCTGACAAAGACAAACCAGATTCTCTCCACGGTCCAGGTCAAAAACAGCCTGGGTACGGTCGTGGCTCCCTCGAACTATGTCATCAACACATCGCGCGGAATTATTCGGGGAAGTTCTGCAGGCAGCCTTCCTTCCGGCGTATACACCATCACGTACCAGTACTATCCCGTCTACCGGAGTCCGAATATGCAGGGGACTCCTTACCTCAACGAGAGTTTCGACACGGATATTTTCGATGGCATTCAGCTTTCGTTCAACAACGCATGGTCTGCCGTGAGAATCGACACCACGTCGGGATGGATTGGAACGGATGCATATCGCTTCAACATAACTCCGTTGTTAACTCAGGTAGGACCGCTGACCTTCAGGGGAATCAGAAAGCCCAGCAACTACCGGGTTGAATTCGCATCGGCGGTTGTCGATACGTCCGTCGCGGATCCCGATCTCTATCCTTTCACTCACCCGGTGAATTTTCGCATCTACAACGAAACGGATAGTCTGTACATCGATTTCCTCTTTGCCGACCTTGACGGTAACGGCATCCTGTCCGCACTGGACGAGATAGTCTTCATTGAGAAGGAACCTCTTGGAGGCGTACAATATACATGGGATGTTTCGTTCGTCAATAAGCTGACAGACCCTCCGGGAACGACCTATCCGCTCTCAAATGGGGACGCGCTGGTGCTCCGAACGACAATCCCGTTCAGAAAAGAAGACGTCCTTGACTTCTCAACGGTCAAGGCATCGATCGATGAGCAGAAGGCAACAGCAGAGCTGTTGAATGTCAAAGTGGTCCCAAATCCGTATGTCACGGCCGCGGAGTTTGAGCCGCCGCTGAATCCGGGCGTGACGAGGGGACGAGGGCAGCGAAGAATCGATTTCACGCATGTTCCAACCAACGCGACGATCAATATCTTCACATCACGAGGCGATCATCTCATTACACTCCGTCATGACGGCAATGCCGAGAGCGGAACGGTCTCCTGGAATCTGAAGTCAAAAGAAAATCTTGATATCGCCTACGGAGTGTACTTCTACGTTGTCGAATCGTCCGTGGGTAACAAAGCCGGAAAGATCGCAATCATCAAGTAACATGAAACCCACCTTCGCCATGAAAGTACTGTCCATTGTGATGATTCTTGTGTTGGGTACGAGCGTCGTGAACGCCCAGTCAAAGGTAGGAACGACCGCTGCCCAATTTCTCGGCATCTCTGTGGGACCGAGAGCGATTTCAATGGGCAGCGCGTACGTTGCATCCGGTTCCGAAGTAACCTCGATTGCCTGGAACCCGGGCGGCTTCGTGCAAGCCAACAGGTCCGAATTCGCTTTCTCGAACACGGATTGGCTGGCAGGGACGAAATTCCGGTGGTTTGGATTCATGCTGAATCTTGACGGGGAGAACGCGATCGGAATAAGCCTCACCCAGCTGGACTACGGTGAGGAAGAAGTCACAACGGTCTCATCCCCCGAAGGAACGGGCGAACTGTGGTCGGCAAACGACATGGCCCTGGCCCTTTCGTATTCACGGAAACTCACCGATCGGTTTTCCATCGGCGGTTCGATGAAGTACATCACGCAGAATATCTGGAATGAAACGGCAAGTAATATCGCCTTTGATTTTGGCCTTCTGTTTGTGACCGGATTCAACAACATGCGTCTTGGGATGTCGATGCAGAACTTCGGCGGGGATATGACGCTGGATGGCCGCGACCTTCTTCAGAGAATTGATTATGATCCCGCAAACGCCGGGGCCAATCAGAATCTGATTGGGAAGCTCAAGACTGATTCATGGCCGATTCCGCTGCTGTTCCGCGTCGGAGTGTCAATGGACGTTCTCGAGACGGAATTCCTGACAGCCACAGTCGCGGTCGATGCGCTTCGCCCGAATGACAACCAGCTCACCGTCAATGTAGGCGGCGAAGTCGCGTGGCAGAAGATGGTGTATCTGAGAGGCGGATACAAATCGTTCTACGGAAGCGTCACATCCTTCAACCAGGCCGATCAGCAGGAAGGGCTGAGCCTTGGGGTGGGTTTGCGGTACCATATGGAGGGTGTTGCCGGGGTTCAACTCGATTATGCGTACAACAAGTTTGGTCTCTTTGGATCTTTGAATTCTATCGCGTTTTCGATTTCATTCTAATTCATCCTTCTTTTCATCAAACAGAGAAAGGAGAATCTGCAGAGCTTGTTTCACATTGACGTAAATGCTGTTACATCTAATTCACTGATCCTTAAACGGAGGAAATACATTATGCGTAAAGCTATACTTTTTCTTGTGGTCCTTGCGGCGCTGATCGGGTTGATGTCAACCGCAGCGATCGCTCAGACCCATAATGTCACCTTCCTGATCAACACCGCAACAGTGCCTGATACCATTGTTGCAGCTTCGAGCGTCACAGTCACGGGTAACAGACCCGCAATCACCGACTTTGGCGCAGGAGTTGCGGCGACCAATATCGGCGGAGACTATTGGTCGAAGACTGTTGCGTTGACTCAGGGTGACACCGTTGCCTTCAAGTTCCGTGTGAACGGTGCTTGGGAGAACAACAGCGGAAACATTGACAGCATTGCAGCCATAAACGACAATCGAACTGTGATTGTCGGGACGAGTGATACTACCCTTCCTCTGCAGTATGTCAATTTTACAGGAAGCACTCAGCCCCAGTACCGTACTCCATGGACTGCTGTTGCTGACACGTTCATCAATATCTGGTTCCGCGTCAACATGCAGGGACACACGACAAACTTCAACAAGAATACCGATACCCTCGGTGTTCGAGGCGACAAGAAGGGAGACACATTCGGGTCGTCTGGATTCGGATGGTCCCCAACGCGATATATGACTCGGGAAAGTTCCGGCGGCGGCTTGACATACGACGGAACCAATTTCTGGTCGACGCGAATCAAGATTGAAAAGAGCAAGGTTGCCGCTGGTGATACTGTGGAATTCAAATACATCATCGGCTACGACTGGGGGAGAAACGAAGCCAACAATCGATCATTTGTCATTCCAACAACCAAGAAAGACACTACGATCTATTGGGTATGGTACGACAATGAGAAGCCAATTGCGCGGGACAATGCGGATTCCGTGGTGGTGAAATTCCGCGCGGACATGACAACGGCGAAACAGAAGGGAAGCTTCTCTGACGGAGATACTATCTTCGTCGAATATGGTCACTATGCCACTGCAGATACGGTGAAGGGCGGAAAGGGCGCCACTTCCCCCTATCGTAAACTTGGCACAGATACAAGACCCATCCCCATGGTGAAACAGGGACTCACGAATTTCTATGAAGCCACGATCACCATGTTTTCCATTTCGGGCCAATTCTTGGACTACCAGTACTATCTACGCAAGAATAATGTGGATATTCGCGAGTACTTCTTCAATTTCGATTATACCGGCAATATTACTGCCGAAGCGGAACGGCGTCAGGTGACTGTCGCTGCCCCGAACATGACAGTGAGGGACACGGTCGCGAGCGTCACCAGTGGCCGTCGTCAGCCGTTTTTCGAGAACCAGAGGAAGCTCACAAAGTCTGTTGCCGTGAAATGGGTTGTGGACATGCGCCCGGCATACTATCAGATTCTCGCCCATGATAGTCTGATGGACATCCAGGGAACACAGCATGTTAAGCATGTCGACAGCATTGCTGTGTGGGGAATTGCGATCAACGGCCCCGCAACGGGCGGTTGGGGAACCTGGAACAGACAGCTCACGGCTGATACCGCATCGAAAACGAAGATGTGGGACAATGCAACGCACGGCGACGCGACTGCCGGCGATAGCCTCTACACTGTCACGTTGGACTACACGACGGCGAACACTGTCGGACAGGTCTTCAAGTTCGGCATCGGCGGCGGCGATAACGAGAGCTCATTCGGATTAAACCATCTCGGAAATATCGACGACACGAATCCGACGTACACCATCGCGGACCAGTTCGGCAGCATCAACCCGAATAAGTACTTTGCCTGGGATTTCAATAACAGGGTACCGCTCATTACGGGTGTCGAGACCCCGGACGGTCTCCCGCTCGTGTATGAACTCAGGCAGAACTTCCCGAACCCCTTCAACCCCACGACCACAATCGTGTATGACCTCCCGATTGAGTCGGCGGTCTCTTTGAAGGTGTACAATCTCCTCGGGCAGGTGGTGGCAACTCTGACGGAAGGCAAGCAGACAGCCGGCCGCCACGTTGTCAACTTCGATGCCTCGAAAATGACTACAGGAGTCTATTTCTATCAGATTTCTGCAGGCAACTTCGTGAGTACGAAGAAGATGGTGTTGGTGAAGTAGCTGGATTACCGGAGTATCGTACGACCGAGGCGGGAGCGATCCTGCCTCGGTTTTTTTTATCTCGACTTGCCCGGTGTTGTGCGCTGAGATTGGAGGATGGCGGATTGAAGCTCTAAAGCCGCCGTGTAGGAAGGATTGAGTCGGAGAGACTCCCGGAGATGTCCCAGTGCCGCGGAAATGTCTTCCTTGTTTGCATATGCCCCGGCCAGGCCATAGTGGATCGTGGCCTCAGCAGACGCGTTCCCTGAGAGATTCTCGCGCAAGGCTCTTGACAAAAGTGAGATCGACTGGTCGAACCGGCCGAAGTTCACGTCAAGGAGTCCAAGTTCGATCAAAGAAGAAAGATGATGAGGGTCGTCGGCGAGAATGCGTTCGTATTCCCGAACTGACTCCTCCGGTCTCCCGAAGTTTCTATACAGATTTGCGAGTCGATATCTCAATGCGCGATCATAGGAAAACTCATCGAGAAGGGCCAGATAGGTGGTGATGGCCATTGAGGGATGCTTGGTACGTTCAAAATGCTGTATGCTGGCATGGCAGCCATCGTCCCAGCCTTCGCGAAGAGTGTAGACCCGCATCGCAATGTCAACGAGGGCCGGATCGGATGTATCTATAACCTTGGGCTGGATGCTGTAGTCGCGAAAAGGCCAGTGAGTGGTGAGATTTTTCATGGAGAGGTCGGCATACGCCAGATCAAGCCATGCGAGCGAAAGAGAATCCGAATCGAAAGGAAGTAACGAGAAACGTCCCTCTGGCGAAGGGACAACCAATCCTAGATCAACGATCCTCCGGACGAACAGGTTGGCAATTTCATAGTACCCATACACAGTAGGATGCAGGTGCTCCCAAAAGAGATTGTTCCCCGGGATTCCATATGGACTCAGAGATTGAAACACTGAATCCGCGGATACGAGGGGAACGTTGTAGTGTGCCGCTACGGAATGAATGGTTGCGTTGATTGACTCTGGCGCACGAAATTTGAGGAGATCCAGGTCCTTGGCAAGAAGGAGATGGTGCCTGGCTTCCGATCTATTTCCCAATGCGGTGAGGACCTCCCCCAGCCGATAGTGAAGCATGGCATTCGTGGAGTCTTTTTCGACAATCTTTTTCATGGCAACAGAAAGGGAACGAAGATCGCCCTTCGCCGCCGAGAGAGTCGTGAATTCTCTGGGGATCGGATTCCCGTCCGGCAGAGTCGAATCGGAAAGAAACGGCCGGAAATGAAGATTCGAGACGATATCGCTTATGATGACAGGGATGCGGTGGTCTTTGAGTTCTTCGAGAATCGCGTCGAGGTTCGCCTCAAAGATTCTCTCTATCCGGCGGGCATCGGGCGAATCCAGGTGCACGGCACTGTTGTTGGAAACCTCGCGCATCAAAGTCCGCTCGAGACCATCGCTTTGATCTGGAGTCGAAGAGAACAAGGATGAAAGAAGGCTTCCCAGGCCAAGGTCGCGAAATCGATATTTGATACGCGTGACCCACGGAAGGGCCTTCTCCAGTGGTGCTGCCCCGATGCCATCAGGGCCGTAGAATTCGTTATGGCCCATATAGATGAGAACAAGCGTCGGTTCCAATGCAACGACTTCATCGAGGAAATCCCTCACGACATTGCTGTTGATGGCGGAGGCACCGAGGTTGATGACCTCAATCTCCTTGTCGGGAGCGAGATGTCTCAATTGCCTTCTAACAATTCCGGGAATATTTGCCGTCATTTGATATGGGGTGCCGAACATGGATGAGCTGCCGAGACAGACGATGCGGAACGTCGAGTCTGGCTTTTCAGCCCTGAAGATTCCCGGTTTGAACTCCGGCAGTACTGCGATCGATGGCGGAAAATATTTCCTGAGGTATTTCCTGTTGATCTGATTCCAGGTTGTCCCGCTATACGAGAGAGTGTCAAGAAACGGATTCCGCAAAGAAGGAAAGCCAACACGCAATCCTGCTTCAACTATGAGAAGGAGAATGAGAAGAATGAAGGCGGGGAAGAGCGAAAAAAGAAGTTTCTTCCAAAGAGGAAAACGAGTAACATCGATCTTCATGGGCAAGAACCAATGTATCGACTGAAGTCCATACTATCAAGATTGCCTGGAATCCGATCAGTCACATGGACCTCGGCAATACTCCTTTTTTTGATTCCGCTGAGCGGCCGGGAACTGTATTCCCAGACGGGGTCGACGAATCCGCGGGTCCTCGCCAGGGTGGGCGACCGATTCATCGATGAGAGGGAATTCATTGAACGATTTGAATTGACCCCTGGGCTCAATCGGCGACCCGGCCCGGCGCTGAAAGAGGAA
>DATECW010000100.1:0-4799 GCA_035286705.1 Bacteroidota bacterium | reverse complement strand
CGACATGGAAGCTGTTCACAGGGAACTTCACCATGACGAACGGGACAACGCAGAACTCCAACAGCGGAGGAGCGAGGTTCTTCTTTGCGCTGACCGATACGCAGACGATCTCGCTGAGCAGCTCTGTCACGGTTCAGTCGGCATTCAATTTCACTGTCGACACTTCGACCACATTGATCATCGCCAGTGGGCTTGATACTCTCACGGGAACAGTTGAGAACAGAGGTACAATCTCGGCGGTGGATGCGATCACGTTTGCAAGTGGATCGACTTATCGCCACGCCCGGAACAGTGGCACAATCCCGTTGGCAACGTGGGCTACAGGGTCGACCTGCGAGGTTACGGGAGTCACAAGCACTGCACCCGCGAATCGCGCGCAAAACTTCTACAATTTCACATGGAATTGCCCCGGGCAGTCGGCAAATCTCAATGTCGGATGGCAGATTGGCACGTCAATCGGTGGGACTCTGACTGTCACGAGTTCGAATTGGAATCATGCGTCGACCTCGAGTCCGGTGAATCAATTCCGTCTCTTCGGGGGAGCAGGCTCCTGCACGATCAACAACATCGTTGTGAACGGATACAATGCGGTGCTGACGGCACAAGGAGGTTCGACTGCGGACACAGTAAATGTGACGGGGAATATCACTCTCTCGAAAGGCGGGATGTTATCCCTCTCCAATAGTAGCGGAGGTGTGACTCAATATAATGTGCATGGTAACTTCACTGTCGTCGATAGCGCTTACATTGGGAAAAGCAATTCGGCGAATGCCTCCCGCTTCATTTTCCAGGGACAGGACAAGAATTACAGCACTCCTGCGACAGGTGTGACCTACTTTGGAGCTCCTAGTTTCGTCGTTCCAGGCGGTGCGTCGTTGGATTTGGGAGGCAGTGTTCTTGCTGGCGATGGCAGCTTCAAGGTAGATTCCGGCGCGGTGTTGGGGTCAGGACATGCGTCCGGACTCACCGGCAATGTAACATGTACTGGAGTCAATGGAGGCGGGAATTCCTTCAGCAAACTCGGCGTGTATGCGTTCAACGGATCAACAGCTCAGGTTACGGGAAGTCTTCTTCCCGATAGCGTCAGCGGACTCATCATCGACAACACAAGCGGGGTCACTCTCAGTGATACCCTTATGGCAGGCGATGTCACATTCACAAACGGTAAGTTGATTCTTGGCGCAAACGTCCTTGTTGCGGATACCATCAATGGAATAAACAGCTCTAGGTACGTCGTAACAGACGCAGCGGGCTCTCTGACGCTGAAATCAGTCGGTTCTGCAACGGTCTTATTCCCAATCGGTACGGCCTTCTCGTATGCACCGGTCTGGGTCACCAATCATGGCACAACCGACACATTCTCTGCCTCGGTAGCCACTGATGTCGCACCGGCTCCTGCAGGAGGACGCGTGATGCTGAAATGGAACATCGCTGAGGCCGTTGCCGGCGGCAGCACGAGCAAGCTAAAATTCGGCTGGATGGCTTCGCAGGAAAATGCTGCAATGGTTGCCGACCGTCCGAACAGCATAAACTTCTTCAGTATGACGGATACGACGGAAGTCGGAAAAGGGTACTACTCAACCCAGTTTGCGACTGAACCGCATACGGCAGATCGCGACAGCATCGCCAGCTTTGGTCCGTTCGCACTCGGAAGGTTCAAGGGAACGGCAACGTCGGTCGAGGATGATATAGCGCTTATCCCCGACGTGTTCCGGTTGCAGCAGAATTATCCCAATCCGTTCAATCCATCAACGACCATCAAGTACGATATACCTGCGGCGGCACACGTGACGCTGAGGGTGTACGATGCGCTGGGTCGAATGGTGGCCGAATTGGTCAACCGTGATCACCAGCCCGGTTTCCATTCCGTTGAGTGGAATGCAGGGCAATCCACCAGCGGCGTTTACTTCTGCAGGATCGTCGCCGGAGATTTTGTTTCTGTGAAAAAGCTGATCCTTGTGAAGTAGTGGTGAGTGCGGGGGCCGCTTGCCCGTTGTCGAGGGCAAGCCGGCTCCCTCTCTTTGTGTGTCTTCTTGTGCCGGGTTCTTGACGGAACTCATCGAGAATTCGTGCCGCGGCTGGATTCAGCCGCGGTTTTTTAGAAAGCCAATTCAATGAAACAGAAATCTTCAAGAGTCTTCGCCGTCACGCTGGAGGATATTGCGGAGAAAGTCAACGTCTCGAAAGTGACCGTTTCGAAAGCTCTTCGCGGCCATCCTGATATTTCTGCTGAGACGGCGAAGAAGATCAAGAAAACCGCTCGAGAGATGGGGTATTCTCCGAATTTCTGGGCCAGGAACCTCTCATCGAACCGATCGAATGCCGTCGGCGTCGTTATTCCCAAGATTGCCCATCATTTCTTCGGTTCTGTGATCGAAGGGATCTATGATGCCGCATTCGAGCACAACTATGAAGTGATCCTGACCATTTCCCAGGAGAACCCCGAGAGGGAACTCAAGCACATCAACACGCTCCTGTCGATGCGGGTGGATGGCCTACTGATCTCCCTCACGCAGCTGACGAAGGACTATGAGGTGTTCAAGATCCTGAAGACCAGGGGTGTCGCCGTCACATTCATGGACCGTGTTCCCAAGCTGGAAGGATTCAACATGGTCGTCGCCGACGACTATGGGGGGGCACACGCAGCAACGTCTCACGCCATCAGCATCGGCTACAAGAAGATTGCTCATCTCGCGGGTTTCCAGCACACGAACATAGGAAAGGAACGGTTTCAGGGTTTCGCGGATGCCATGAATGAAAACCGCCTCAAAACGAGGAAAGAATGGATTGTCTACGGCGGTTTCGGCGAGGATGACGGGTACAAGGGATTCATGAAGCTTTACGAATCCGGCGAGATGCCTGAATGTGTTTTTGCCGTGACATTCCCCGTGGCGTTCGGAATGTACAAAGCCGCCGGAGAATTGGGTGTCCGGATTCCTGATGATATCGACATTGTCTGTTTTGGCAACAGCGGCGTCAATCAGTTCCTCTCTCCACCGATGAGCTATGTTGATCAGCCGACACACGAACTCGGCCGCAGGGCGTTTGAATTGACCCTTGAAAACATCAAGCAGAAAGGGCAATCCGTGCCCCAATATGTCAAGTTGCCCACACGACTGGTGCTCTGTAAGACGTGCACAAAAAAGGTGGCCGTACCCAAAAAACCCCGGAAATCCTGATGATCATGAAGAGAATTATCCACCCCCTCATCTTGTAAATGGGTAAATTGATTGCTAAAATAGTTATCGATAAAGTAACCGATGACTTTACAGGAGAGATCTTGAAGGCGAATTTCACTCGGCGGGCGAAATGGATTGCGGTCGCAATCCTGCTTGCGTGTGAGCCCGGAGTTGCCCGCCAGGTTGATTTCGTTGTGGATCAGCACGGGAATGGCCACTTCGCGACAATTCAAGGGGCTCTTGATGCTGTTCGACCGGGTCATGAACAATTCACGACGATTTTCATACGGGACGGCACGTACCATGAAAAACTCTTTGTCACGAAGAGCTTCATTGCTCTTGTCGGAGAGAGCCGTGATGGGACGCGCATTGTCTATCCCGAGCTTCGCTCCGAATGGATCCAATCTCACAACGGCGATGATTGGGGTTCTGCAGTGATTAACATCGGCGACAATGTTTCCGACGTCATTCTGGGGAACCTGACTGTCCATAACAACTACGGTTCCTTGCATGGGACGCACGACCATCAGTTTGCCATTCGCGGATTCAAGGCAACACGGATTTCTCTTCTCTATTGTACTGTTATTGCCGACGGGGGCGACACGGTGAGTCTCTGGGACACCATCGACGGCATGTACTACCATGCGTTCTGTTCATTTGAGGGCTGGGTCGACTATGTGTGTCCCCGGGGCTGGTGCTACATTACCGACAGCAGGTTCTTCGGACACAACAAGCCCAGCGCCAGCATCTGGCACGACGGGAGCCGGAATAAAAGTCAGAAGTTCGTCATTCGGAATTCCTTCTTTGACGGCGTCGAGGGATTCCCTCTCGGCCGCCACCACAAGGATGCACAGTTCTACCTTCTCGATTGCACATTTTCACAGAATATGGCGGATCGGCCAATTCATTCTCCGAAGTCTCCCAGCACTCTTCCCTGGATCTGGGGATCAAGGAATTATTTCTACAATTGCCGTCGCGAGGGAGGGGACTACCAGTGGTTCTCTGACAATCTGGACGAAGCGGAAAGCTCGCCGGATGAATCTCAGATTACCGCTGCGTGGACATTCGAAGGACGATGGGATCCGGAACAAACTCTTCCGTCGGTTCTGCCCTTTGCCGCAATGCCGCAGCCCCGGAACGATGCGTACGATCTTGCTGAGGAGAAAATCGTCCTCGAGTGGATTCCCGGTCGTGGTGCACAGAGGAGCAAAGTGTTTCTCGCGGCCTCGAATCCTCCAAAAGAAGTTGCCGAAACCAGTGCGTCACAATTCACGGCTGTTTCTCTCGAATCCGGGACCGAGTACTACTGGAGAATTGATACGATGACCGAGGAAGGAACAATTCCGGGTCATGTGTGGCGGTTTCGAACAAGAGAACGGCCCGGGCAGGAAAGGGGGCAACGTTGAAATCATCTACCTTCCAAACAAGAACATCGTACTGGGCTTGCCTTGTCATTCTTCTGACGGCAGGAACAAATGCTCAATCGGTCAGCATCTCCGTTTTCAATCCGTCGCCCGCAGAACGGTCGAACGAGCCGGTCATCGTTCCATGGAGTGAACTTCGAAATGCATTCAGCTCAAAGGACTTTGGACGACTGCGCCTTGTTGATGGGAGCAATCG
>DATECW010000099.1:0-2703 GCA_035286705.1 Bacteroidota bacterium | reverse complement strand
CAGCGAACCAGGAATACGGGCAGCCGAAGAAGCGACAGTAACATATGAAGACTTTGTCGTGTATCATCCGGGCAAAGTGAGGATCTCCCAGACCACCCGTGTATGGAAGGACGATCCGCTGTTGCTGGTGGAATACAGCGTCACAAATGCCGGATTACAGCCTTTGAACGGACTGTTCCTCGGACAATACATGGATTTCGATGTTCTGTATTGGGGAACGAACAGGTGTGGATGGGACGCAAACAACGGGCTTGGTTTTAGTTACATCTTCAGCGCCGTCGATTCGACGTCCCCATACGTCGGGATGGCCATGTTTGACGCCTCGGGCAAGAGCGTGAATACTTCAGCCTCCTTCCTTCGCAGGCAAGGTCTCGGCGCCGGGGAGGAACCGTATTTGAGCGGGTTCATGCGGGGAGGGATCATCGAATCGGTGTCGCCCGACTCCTCCGACTATGCAATGCTCATTTCGGCCGGACCGTACGAGATTGATGCAGGCAGTTCAATTGCGCCTTTCGTTCTCGCGATCGTGGTCGGCGACAGCCTGGACGCCCTGAGGTCCGCGGTCGATCTCGCCCGCCAAAGGGCGATTCAACAGGCCTCCGTGCAACGCATCAACGATGCGCCGTCGGGCTTTGAGTTGTCCCAGAATTATCCCAATCCGTTCAATCCGGCTACCACTATTCGTTATCGAATCCCCGAAGCAAGTCGTGTGACGCTTCGGGTCTATAACATCCTTGGTCAGGTAGCAGCTCAACTGGTCGATGACGAACAGATGGCGGGGGTGCACGAAGTCGAATGGACGCCGGGATCCGCCAGTGGGACCTATATTGTCAGGATTGACGCCCTCGGGACAGGGGGGAAGCGCTACTCTCAGAGTCGAAAGATGCTGCTGTTGCAGTAGTAGGCAGACTCCGACCGAAACACTCTCTAACAACTGAGGAATCCATGGAGACGATTAGGAATCAATCGATGTTCGCCATGGTCATTGGAGGCATGCTCACCTGTTGCTTCGGTGGCTGCATGATGATGGGAATGATGGGGCATGAATCAAACGGGGGGGGAACTGAGGCGAATGCGCCCATGACCAGAGTCGTGAAAGAATCCATCGACCATAACCTGACCCTCTCCGCGGAGTTCTCTTCTGCAAACGTCAATAAACCGGTCCGGTATGCGGCATTCCTGACCGAAACAGCGAGTGGGACGCCTCTGAGTGGCGCTCGAATTCGGCTCTACGTCATGTCGGCAGAATCGGGGCATGCGGTCTATTCCTGCCCAATGCATCCCGAGGTGGTCACAGACAAACCGGGCACGTGTCCGAAATGCGGAATGAAACTGAAGAAGACGCAACAGCTTGAGGGAGGTGCGGAAGTGGCGAACATCAGCCAAGCCCGCGATTCTTCGGAAATGGAAGAGACGGGTACCGCGGGAGTATACGCGACACGATACATGTACTCTCTCGAAGGAACGTATACAGTCTTATTCTCTCTGACGAGCATCGGCGACCGCAAGCTTGACCCGCCGATTGTGCTGACCTCGACGCAAGAAATATTGGCCGATCACGGGAGTCACGGCGGGGGGATGCATATGAGTATGACAACGATGATTGCTATCGGCGCTGTTGCGATGGCGCTGATGATGGCCTTTTCGTGGGGCAGATGGTTATAGGAGGAAATCGGTCCGAAGGTGATCGCACGATCCACCGGGATATTGAACTGCACGTTCAATTGATACAAAGAAAGAGCCCAAGGTGTACCGAGCCTTGGGCTCTCGTCTTTGTCAAGTTCTCCAATACTCAGAAGCTCATTCTACCGGCTTGACGTACCCGTCACAACGATATCCCCCTTTGTCGATCCAATGATCGTAAAGAGCTCTTGTTGTTCTTTTTCGGGGACCTTGAATGTATCGAGGGTCTTTTTGAAATCGGACGCCATTGCCTGCCATTCCTTCTCCGTAATATTCAAGTGTTGATGTGACTCTTTCATTGTGCGGCCGGCGTATTTCTGCGGTCCGCCTGTAACCTGGCATACGAGGGCGGTCACCTGGAATTTAAGCCCGGCTTTGGGTACGCGTTCCCTTGCCTCACGGATTGCCGCATTCGCATTAAGGACATCATTGACGAGCAACCGTTCGATAAAGTCGTCAACAACGGTCGCGATCGCATACACCCCTCCAAGCCTCTCATACAGCGGCTTGTCCACGGGTTTGTTCATTTCCTTCCCCTGTGCAGCTCCACGCACGGATAAGAGAACAGTCAAAAGGAAAAGGGAAAGAACGATCCCACGCGTTGTTCGCATTCCTGAATGTGTTTTCATTGCTTCCTCCTGTGTTGTGTATTCATTTCTGCGTTGCGCGACAACCTGAACTGTCAGCCTTTTTTCGCTGACAGCGTGATCGCAATGGCCCCGTACTGCCGAGCTATAGCTTTCGTGGAAGTGTTCGAGCTCTTCTCAAAATATTCCATGCGGTTCAGGACCAGCACGTCGACGAACCCCGCCTTTCGAATCAGTTCCAGGTAGCGGGCCTCGGGCATGGCGCCCACTATACATTCCGCCCAAAGCTGCGGGTTGTTGCGGGATTTTTCCGAAAGATCCCGGCCAAGCACTATGTCTGAGATCTGAATGGAGCCTTCATGTTTGAGAATACGCCGGATCTCCAGCAATGCGATCGATTTGTCCGGGACAAGATTCAGGACACCGTTGGTCG
>DATECW010000098.1:0-2969 GCA_035286705.1 Bacteroidota bacterium | reverse complement strand
GTTCGACGAGCCGACGTTCATGCGCCGCGGCGTGGAGTTGCCGCTGAATCCGTTCAAGGAGGTTGCGAAAGAGGAGAAGATCGACAAGACGGATTCGGACAAGCCGGCGTTTTTGCGGAAGATTATGGACTGATCTTAACGGAGGGCTTGGAGCGGCAAGCGGTAGGGAGAAAAGTGTTGGCTCAAGAGGAACCGCAACCGCCCGAGAGATCGGGCGGCTTCGGTTTTATAGCAGACACCTTCCCTCATCCCTCATCCCTCATCCCACATCCCTCATCCCGCTTCACGCATCACCCATCCCGGATCCCTTATCGCGCCCCACCAATCCACCATTCCATTATTCCATCATTTCCCCTCATCCCGCCCCACGATTCCGCTCTTCCATTATTCCAATATTCCATTCTTTCTCAGTCTCCACTCATGCAACAGCCGACCGGCGGCGGCGCTGACAAACCCTAACGCGGGTCCCCACAGGAAAATGAGCGCATAAACGCTTCGCTCCACCCAGTGAAACGGCGTTGTTCTGGCAGGATCGTACGAAAAATACGTGAATGCCGCATACAGCAAGGCGACGATGGCAGCATCCATTGTCACAGGTTCTCGCGCCTTCCAACCGAAGAAACCAGACACTCCCAAGATGATGACTCCAATGATGACCGTGCTTTCAAGAACATGCTGATTGAAAAGGAAGAATTGTGTCCAAAAAGGAATGAACGCATGAATGAGCAGACAATATGATAACATCACCAAAGGCCATTGCCAGGAGGACGGGAGGAATATCTGTCGGACAGACGATGCAGGTGTTGTGATCATGAAAACTCTCCCTATTCAAATAGTCCAGAGTACACCCAATTCCACATGAAACCATCTTTTTGGAGTGTCGTGCGAACGCGGGCGTCAGGAATTGGCTGCAACGGCTCGTCTGTGAAACGAGATCGGGGATTTACAAGGGGGACGGCGGAAAACTCGATCTCATCATGCCGCGCTACGGCTGTGATACGCATAGGAAACTGAATCAGTGGAATTCCGGCCGAATGGGAGTCAATGCTTGTCGCGTCGCTGCCGCCCGCGAACTCTGCGGGGACGACAAATCCCTCAAACGAACCCCCCCCTCCACCAAGCCGTTTTGGAAGGATCCGATACTGTTGGGCAGCGTTGGCGACAAGCGTCAGCGCATTGATAATATCGTCCTTTGCCATCTGGACACTCTGGGCTGTTTTCAATCGAGCGCTGACCTGAAATTGACCGATAAAACCGGGTATTGCTAGAAATATCCAGCTTGCCGTAAGAAAAACACCCGCGATCGTGCTGAGCCGAGGGAGTTTGTCCCGCTCACCTATCAGTCGGCGGCGAAGCCACTGAAGCAAAAGTACCGGACCTATTACATACGACAGAAGAAATCCCAATGCCAGCCCTGAAGCCGCGCGGGCGCTCATGGGCTTGGGTTGATTTCCGGTGAACTCGTCGAGACCAGATTGAATCGTCAGTGCTCCCGCTTTCATGTGAGGCGCCTGGATGAAGTACAAGCTGTAATTCTCCGGCAAGAGCTCCTTGCGGTACTCCGGCGATTGCTTGAGAACTATCGCCATCATGAGCAAGGCGGTGAGAGCCGATCCGAAGATTAACAGGAGCAGCCGGATCGGTAATTCGCCTGCACTTAACCGGGTGTCAATTCTCGTAGACATAGTCCAATCCTCGGGCGGTCAACGTGTATCGCATTTGGATACCACCAAGGTGGCCCGTGGCAGTTGTGAACTTCGGGTCAACGCCGCGTGCGACGGCATCAACAGCTACCACTGTAATGAGCGTATCTTCGATGGACTCCACCAGGACTTGCAGGGAATCAGCCGGCCCATACGACCTGTGGAAATTGTAGCCGGGAATTGCATCCGGGAAACATCGGCGGAATGAAGCTGCGATCGAACGCTCTGGGGGATGCGAGAGATCATGGTGATACTGGAGCACTTTCATTAAAGAATCGGGTGCTTCAGAGGCAATGACCCCGCGGCCAATGGTCGTGCGTATGGAGAGCAGCATCTCCCGCTGCCACGATGTCATGGACTTCATCATTGCCCATGATCCGGCAGTCGCACCCAGAATCACGAAGCTCATGAACGCACCAATGATGCGCGCGCGAAAAGTAACCGGCGGACGCAACATGTACATAAGCAAAGGCACAAGAAAAACTCCGCATGCGATTCCTGTCGCATTGACGACCTTCCAATGGTTGACCGGATCATAGAACGCAAGGAAAGTCGCTCCGGCAAAGACCACTCCTGATGCGATCCACAAGAGTAGGATCGCCGTTTCGCGTTTGATCTCGATCGTAATAGTCCCGGTGTCCATGGCGTTCCCTCATTCCTCGAGGAGTATTCGTGTGATCTTCAACTGTGTACGCAGAGACGTGGGTAGTTGCTCAATCGTATTTTCCGAAAATTGTACGCGTGGAGGCCGCTCGAAGAAGAGTGGCGAGATCACCATCGAGCCGATCACAAGCATCACTGCCATCGCCATAGCAGCGGGGAGCGGAATTGAGATCCGTATCGAAAGCATGTCCACGCGCCTTCTGTCTTCGTCGTGCGCTCCTTCCACTTTCTTCATCACCCGATCCTCAAGCGACTCGGGGGCTCCAAACCGTGCGTCCGTACTGACCGAGGAACGAATCTTCAGCGTCGACCGAAGGAAACGCTGACAGTCGAGGCATGAGCCCAGATGTGCGAACATTGGGCCGACATGCTCTTCTTCGAGGGCATCGTCCACGTAGTTGCTGATCCAGGATTGAACATCTGAGCACGTCATGGTCACTCCTTTTCCTTGTAAAGTATTTCGAGTTTTTCGGAGAGAGCTCGCCGGGCCTTGAACAGTCGGGATTTGACGGACGATTCCGAATTTCCCGTGATCGCGGCGATCTCTACATATGACATTCCTTCATATTCTCGTAGCAGGATCACCTCACGATACTCTGGTTT
>DATECW010000097.1:0-6037 GCA_035286705.1 Bacteroidota bacterium | reverse complement strand
AAAGTCACCTCCATCAAGATCATCCCGAGTTTCTGGCTTGGTGAGTTCGGACGCGCCTGGATCAACTCAGAGGGAGTTGTCGAGCCATGGCGCCAGCTGATAACGACCCTCTCTCCTTACTTGTTCGACGGATTGTGTATTGCGGCAGGTCTTCATCTACTGCGACACAGCTGCCTGAGAAATGCTTTTCTGATCGGATTTCTCTTCATGCTTCTTTTCCTTCGGCCGGCGTTTGACTTCGTGTGTGAGACTGCAGGATTCCTCTCGGGGGACAAAGGCGACTTCTACCATCTTGACATGATTCTTGGGGACCTGGTCACATGGGCTTTCATGGTGACCTCCCTTGCCGTTTCATTCCTTTCTGTTTTCGTCGTTTTGAGGCGGTTTCTCGGATTTCCCGATACCTTATCGGCAAGCGCCGATCTGGCCGGTCGCCCCCCAACTTAAGTGAATGAAAGAAATGCGACGGGCCGTGGCATCATACCCGGGCCTCGGCCTTGATCTGGTTCATAGCGTTTTACCTGTCGGGCTGATTACTTTGTTTGTTGTCGCCGCTCCCCGCAATCGAGCGCACATCGAACAAACAACCATGGAATAAGCGATGAGAGCAATCCCATTCCTGTTGATCCTCGTTTCTTGTGTTGTTCCGGGGACCACCCGGCAGGAGACGGTCGAACCGAATAACAGCATCGTTGCGATCACATCGAAATGTGTCGACACACTGCGCTCCGTGATCGGAGCGACACAAAGTATACCTCCAAGATATTTTTATCGCGATGAGGCATTTTTCTTTCAAATTCGGGCTGAGATTGACCTTCGCGTGCACGATCTTTTTCCGGACTCGATTGCAGTGGTTGCATTGACCCCGGATGACTCACTTTCATTCCATATTCTACGCTGGAAGGAGGCGATCGACGTATCGCCTTCAACGGCGACCTTCTCATTTCTGGTGAAAACAACAAAGAAAGGAATGGCGTACTTCAAGATCGCCGGCCCGCGGGAGAGAGAGTTCATCAGGAGGGAGATACGAGCCGCCGGTATCTCTGCGAGCTTTTAGGCTTCCGCGGAAATTTGGCAGTATGCGGCATTTTATCCCAAACAGCTTGCCATCATTCGAGGAATCGACTACTTTTCATCAGGGGTAGAATCCTCAAACCGCGGCGATGCAAAGAGAGATTGTGCACTTCATCGACAGACAGTTCAACTCTGGATCAACGGAGTACTTGTGAAAGAAGTCTCCGTCCCTGAGAACGACCTCATGCATGGGCATACGACTTTCTTCCTTGCCATTGGGTCATATTCACCAGATCGCTTCGACTACTACAGGGGAATGTGGCTTGGGGTGATCGATGACGTCCGTGTCTACGGGCGTGCATTATCTGCTGGCGAAATTCGCAGTCTGTGCGAAGAGGTAAAATGAGGCATGGTCTTTTTTCCGGGGAGAGCCTGCGGAGCCCTGACACCACCAAAGGTCAGCACAAGCTTTCCATCATCGGCCACTACGGGCAGTAAATGAATGACCGGCGTCATACGCAGCAATCCGCGGCCAAGCAAACGAATGCAACCGGCGGCCGGCCTTCGCTTCAAAGCATGAACAAACCGCTGGAATGCGAAAGATTGCTTCTTGAAATTGCCGGGAGACTGGAGAAAGTTCTCCATCCGAACAACTTCAGGTTCCAGATCGACAGTTCAGGGCATTCATCCGCCGGGCCCTATTCTATGGGCTTCTTTTCGGACCGTGAAATAAGAATCGGCCTTGTTTATCGGTGGTTCGGGTTCGGTTGCGTTACGTATG
This sequence comes from Bacteroidota bacterium, assembly GCA_035286705.1. Taxonomy (GTDB): domain Bacteria; phylum Bacteroidota; class Ignavibacteria; order UBA10030; family UBA10030; genus JACPLA01. Next base: position 4,242 of record DATECW010000097.1, on the reverse strand, counting down.
AAATCAACCATGAATGTATTACCCACGATGACATGATGCAATCGTTAGGGTTCGACGATAATTACATTCTTCATTACAGCGCGCCGGATATGATTTCCATGGGAAAAAATGGAGAAGACGCGGTCGAGTCACTGATTCATGATTTGGAAGAACATTTCATTCCTCGATGGAAGCAGGATCGTTCCTTTGTCCTGCAACGTCACAATGCCGCCTTCCGGAATCGATTGTCGGAGCGCCGTTAGAGAGCTGTCCGTTCACCCCAAACCATTTGCCATCATGAGGAGAATCGTCTACGCTACAGCGAGAAGGACAACCGCCATCCGGGAGGAAGAATGTCATGCCAACCAAAGACAAGCTCATTGTCATCAGAAGATTCGGCACCGAAATCGATGCGCAGGTTGCAAAGGCGTATCTCGACTCGAAAGGAATCGACTCCATCATTGAGAAGGACGATGTCGGCGGCTTGAATCCGAACTTTCAAATGACGAGTGGCGTGAGTCTCATTGTGAGACAACGAGACGAAAAGAAGGCGGTCAAATTGCTGGATTCGGTAAGAGGTTAAGTCTGTGGCAATCATGTTTGCTTCTTGCCATTCCGCTCGCGGAGAATCCAGGGAGAACCACTTTTGAGGAGGGCAACAAAATAGAAAATTCTCAGACACCGGAAAAAGGCACATCCCAAAACCACCTTTGTATGATTGGCCTCCTCGCCCTGGCTGTGCCGGTTTTTATCTGGATCCTCTGGATCGTCACCTTTTCCTCCAATGCAGCCTTGCCGCAAGAAGAAAAAGTCGAGAAATATTTGAGCTTTTTCCCCAGTTTTCTTCACAGCCCCCGTTCGATTTCTGTTACTGCCCTTATCTTTGCGGGCGCGTCCATTTTTCTCTCTACGATCGGACGCAGAAAGGCCGACGACACGTTCAAGGTACTGAGCGTCGCTGCAATTGTTGTCGCTTCGGCGATCATCCTGCTTCAATTGTTTACAATGCTATGAAAGGACCGTCTATGAGTTTCCGCTTTTGCCTGCTCGCATCGGCTCTCATCCTCGCCGCCTGCAACGGACGGGATACCGATCAATCCGCCCAATCGACAATTCGACGAAGCGCCATCCGGGGGATCTGGTGGTCTCCGGAGATGTACCAAAGTGCAGCCTTTCAGATCAACGATTCAACTATCTACTATCCGGATGATTTCAAAGAGTATAGATACTCCTTGAGCGCAGACACGATTCTGATATACCGGGATGACGGATCCATTTTTAGATCGGTCATCCTTCGGGCTACACCCGACACCCTTATCCTCGTCACTGAAGGAATAGAAGAAATCTACACGCGGGCAGAGACGCCTGTACCGTGAGATCGCAACTTGTACTCTCCGTAACGGCCGACATTCGCATCAACTGACGTTTTTCTCCATTCTGGTTGCCATCATTCAAGGAAACAGCTATTTTCCAACAGGCAGAACAAATCACACTACTCACAGGACATCCTTATGCGACACATTCGTCTCCTCTTTTGGGGTTTACTGGCTGTCTCGGTAGGACTTGCCCAGGAGTTTAAACCGCTCGATCCGGCCAACATGGACCTTGCGGTCAAGCCGTGCGACAATTTCTACCATTATTCCAACGGCACATGGCTGAAGAATACTCCCATCCCCGCCGCCTTCAGCAGCTGGGGAAGTTTCACGGAGCTGGCGGAGAAGAACAATGAAGTGCTGCGGCAAATTCTGGAAGGGGCGGCAAAAGATTCGAAAGCCGGGAAGGGGAGCAACGTGCAGAAGGTGGGAGATTTCTATGCGGTCGGAATGGATTCCGCAACGATCGAATTGCTCGGCTGGAAGCCGATCGAAGGCGACCTCAAACGGATCGACGCCCTTACCCGCCCCGAAGGAGTTCAGACGGAGCTCGCGAGGCTTCACTCGATGGGCGTTGGCGGCCTCTTCGGGTTTTTCTCAACGATCGACGCGAAGAACAGCTCACGGGTGATCGGACAACTTAGTCAGGGTGGATTGGGGCTGCCGGATCGCGATTATTATCTCGAACAGGACGACAAATCAAAGAAGAACCGCGAGGATTATCTTGCCCACGTTGCGGAAATGTTTCGGCTGATCGGGGCCGATGAGGCAGCGTCGAAAGCCAACGCACATACGGTGATTGCTTTTGAGACACGGCTTGCAAAGGCATCACGGACACGCGTTGAACGCCGCGATCCGGACAAGAACTATAACAAGATGACCCAGAAGCAGCTCGCCGACCTGTCGCCGAATTTCCGCTGGACACGCTTCTTCGAATCGGCCGGCTGGCAAAACCCGGGCGACGTCAACGTCGGGCAGCCCGAATTCTTCAAAGAAGTCAACACCATGGTTTCGGAAGTCCCGATCCCGGACTGGAAGATCTATCTGAAATGGCGAGTACTGAATGCCGCGGCCCCCGCCCTGAGCTCGGCATTTGTGAACGAGAACTTCAAATTCTACGGAATGACGCTGACGGGCGCAAAGGAGCTCCAGCCGAGATGGAAACGGATTCGCGGTGTGGTCGACAACCTTCTGGGCGAAGCGCTGGGTGAAATGTACGTGGCCAAGGTGTTTCCTCCGGAAGCGAAGGCCAAGGCCATGGAGATGGTCAACAACCTCAAAGACGCCATGCGGGAGCATATCGGGAAACTAGACTGGATGGACGAGTCCACGAAAGCGGCGGCCCTGAAGAAATTGAACTCATTCGGCGTGAAGATCGGGTACCCGGACAAATGGCGTGATTACTCCAGGCTGGATATCGACCGGAAATCGTACTTCAACAATCTCCGCCGCGCGGCCGCGTTCAACGTAACGTTCAACCTGAACAAAATCGGGAAACCAGTTGACAAGACAGAATGGGGAATGACGCCACCGACGGTCAATGCCTATTACAGCTCCACCCGGAATGAAATCGTTTTTCCCGCCGGAATTCTCCAACATCCCTTCTTCGATTTCAAGGCCGATGATGCAGTGAACTACGGCGGAATGGGAGCTGTGATCGGCCACGAGATTTCCCACGGCTTTGACGACCAGGGGAGCAAATTCGACGCTGACGGCAACCTGAAGATGTGGTGGACTGCGGAAACGAGAAAGAAATTCGAAGAACTCACCGGCGTGCTCGGTGCGCAATTCGACGCTACACGGTGCTCGATTCACTTCACGTGAACGGAAAACTGACGATGGGCGAGAACATCGGCGACCTTGGCGGTCTCTCACTTGCCTACACGGCGTTGATGAATTCTTTGAAGGGAAGACCGGTTGAAACGATCGACGGCTTTACGCCGCAGCAACGTTTCTTCCTCTCATGGGCCCAGGTTTGGCGCCGTAATAACAGACCGGAGCAATTGCGGCTCCAGATCAAGACAGATCCCCACTCCCCCTCCGAGTTTCGCACAAACGGGCCTCTCGTGAACCTGCAGGAATGGTACGACGCGTTCGGATGCGGACAGGATGGCAAGATGTTTCTAGCTCCGGACAAGCGGGCAAAGATCTGGAATTGGCGCTGAGGCAGGTCAGCCGCGACAAATGAAGACTCTCATCGTCACCGTTTCCCTGCTTCTCTTCTCACAATCGGTCCTTCCGCAGGATTCTTTGGCCCTCTATCCGTCAATCTCCCTGCACGCCGGAGAATTGCTTTCTGCTCAAAGGGACTTTGAGAAGACCTATGGTTCCAAAGACGGATTCGTTTTCGGCGGCGGCGTTGATTTCCCGCTGATCAAGAATGTCAGATTTGCTGGAAAAACGTTTTACTTCTTCAAGAGCGGCCGGGGTTTCGAATGGCGCCAATGGATCATTGACGGCGGCCTGAAATACACGCTGGGCATATCCGGGAGTTTTGCCTTGACCGTGTCGGGCGGTATGGCTTTCACGATCTTCCTCGAAACGACACCTGTGATGACCGTGTTGGGAAGAACGAGCGGGAACATGAATCCGGGCTTCTTTGCCGGGATGGGCGTTGAATACTTTTTCTCCTCCTTCCCCTTGACGGCGTTCTTTGAAACTGATTTCAGCTATCTGGGCTGGAATTTCCCCGGCTATACCCATAATTATGGCGGAACGGCCTTTTCTGTCGGGGTCAGGTATCATTTCTTGCGATGATTCTTCCCGGGAATGCCGGAGCACCATGAAACTATCGGTCTGCACATACGTTCCTTACATGAAGGACAGGTCACGGACTCGGGGAAATTGCAAGGTCCCGGAGTCCGTGACCTGTCCTTCATGTAAGGAACGT
>DATECW010000096.1:0-9239 GCA_035286705.1 Bacteroidota bacterium | reverse complement strand
TCCCCCGCCACACAACACGGTCGACGACTCCCTACGGGATCGTAGATCGACTCGTCGAGCGGGCAAGCCAGCCCTTCTTGCCGAAGGCATCCCTTTGGGACTTGGAAAGAGAAGGGAGTTGAGGCACGAAAAGCACGGTCGACGACTCCCTACGGGATCGTAGATCGACTCGTCGAGGGGGTAGATGCAACCTTCATGGTTGCGGCTCGGCAGTGTCTGAACCAGTTCCCGCGTACGCGGGAATGACAGGATTGAAGGATTGCCAGGGTTGCGTTGATGATTGGCTAATTGGATAATTCCGTAATGAAATCGTTTCTACAGCTCTGTTTCATTCTGATGATTGCAGTATCGTCGACGTTTGCGCAGGGGGAGTTTGGGTCCTCGATGCCTCTGCACGTCGATTCCATGTCCGCGAGGGCCGACAGCATGCTTCGGAAGGCCATATGGAAGCCGTTCGATCGGTCGACCATTGTCGTGCAGGCAGTTGTTGGCGGGGCGTTGTCGGCCGCAGTGATTATCCCGTCCGTCGATAAGCTCAAGGGTTCCGAAGGGCTTGGCGAGGCATTCATGCTCATCGGCGGCTCTCTCATTGCCGAGGGCGTCATCTCGCTCGGGATACATTTCACCGGAGAGCTGATGGGCGGGGATGGAAGTTACGGAGGGACGTTCCTCGGTTCCCTGGCGGGAGGGGGAGTCGCGCTTCTCCCGGCCATCATTTCGGGAAGGGGAAACGGAGAGGAGGTCTTTCCTCCGGCGATTATTGGCGCTGCGGTCGGCGCAGTCTTGGGGTATCATCTGTTCGCTTCCCCGGTGTATGAGTCAGGCGGGAGCCAATCAATCAACAAGCCCGGCATGCCGGCCGGGGACATTCAGGTGACGGTTGTGTCGATTCGGTTTTGAGAAGGAATTGATTTGAGGGAGGGACAGGTCATCGGATGATCGGGTCATCGGTTCATTTGCGAAGCAAAGGAAAGGAAATGTCATTGCCCGCCAACACGCGCCACACAACGTAGCGGGCAAGCAGCACGGTCGACGACTCGACTCGTCGAGCGGGTAAACGAGCCTACTGTTTTGCATTGTGGTTTACGGGTGTCCAGTAGGCGAAGCAAACTGGTTCTCATGAGGACGCGGCAGATTCGAACTCATCCCCCGCCACACCCGCCACAAAACACGGTCGACGACTCCCTACGGGATCGTAGATCGACTCGTCGAGCGGGTAAATGAGCTCACTGTTTTGCCTGAGGTTCAAGGGAGCTCGGTGGGCGAAGGATCTGGTTCCTATGAGGACGCGGCAGTGTTTGAACCAGGATACACAGATTAGAGGATTACCAAGATTACGGGAAGCAGGAACTGACCGCTGAGAGCTGACTGCTGACAGCTCATAACTCAATCTCAAAATGTTAAAATACTCACATACGCACGGACTGCGCCACCGGGCCAACCTCACATCCGTTGCTCTTTGTCTGCTGCTTCTTTCCGGCTGCGCGGGCACAAGTGTGCGCAGAAACGAGCCGCTTCCTCCCGCGGAGCAGTTGGCCGGGAAGGATGTCTCCTTCACGACGCTCGGGGGGGACAAGGCGGAGGAGGCGAAGTTTGTCGCATTGGAATCGGACACGCTTCTCTACGAGGTGGAGAATGCAACACAGAAGGTTCCGACGGAAAGTCTTGCCGTTTTCACAAAGCTGGCCGGGAGTGGGACGGAGATAGGTGCTTTCATGGGGGTAGCGGCCGGGGTTTTGATAGTAACCGCGACATGGGAAGATGAGAAGGATGGTCTGGGCAGATTCTTGAACGGTCCGCTCAAAGTCTTTGCGTATGGTCTCATCTCTCTCGGCGGGGCCGGGGTTGGAGCACTCATCGGTGGTGCGTCCGATCCGCACGAAGAATACCGCCTGGTGCGGGAGGTTTCAATTCCGGTGTCGGAGGAGGTATTGACGGGCGACGTGTTCTCCATCCCCTGGGGAGACCGGACCGTGAGGGTGCCGCGACATAGTGTTCAGATTCAGAGAGATTCGATCGCCACAAGAGTGGTGGTTCCCCTTGAGCTGCTATTGAGGTGAGGGAATCGGGTCATCGGCCGACGGCCAGACGAAGTTTGCTTCTCAAACGAAGTCTGGTTCATCGGGAAGGGGGCTTTGTAGGTCGGAATGAAATTCCGACTGGGACCTCCAGTCAGAGGACAGAGGTCAGATCCCGCGTACGCGGGGACAGAGGTCCGTGAGGGCTTTGTTGGTCGGAATGCGTGCCCGACATGCTCTGTGGCGGGCTATTCCGACTGGGTAGACAGAGGTCAGAGGTCAAAGGTTATAAGCCAGAGGTCAAAGGTTATAAGCCAGAGGTCAAAGGTCAGTTGAATGAAGAAAACGGTATTCACGGCAGGCGGACTCCTGCTCGTCATTTGTTTCTTGACGTACTATCGGCTTTGGCATAAGCCGGAAGAAGTTCGTAGTAATACCTTCACGTTGGCCAGGGTCTTTTCTGCGCACACTTCCCATGTGTGGGCGGTTTCTTTCAGTCCTAACGGGACGCTTTTGGCAGCCGGCAGCGTGGATAGTACCGTCAAAATATGGAACAAAGAGAGCGGGGAGCTTGTCCATGATTTGAAACTGCCGGGCGGAATTACCTATCTGGCATTCAGTCCGGACGGACATTCGCTCGCAACAAGCTCTTATGACGCGACAGTCAGACTCTGGAAGCTGCCCGAAGGCACATTGAGAGCAGAGTGTAAAGGGCATCAAGGCACGGTTTGGAGCGTGAGTTTCAGTCCCGATGGGAAAACGATAGCCACCTGCGGCGAAGATGCAACGGTTCGACTCTGGGATAGAGAAAGCGGCAATCTCAAAAAGACATTATCAGGTCACACCCGTAATATTTGGGATGTGAAATTCAGTCCTGACGGCGCCAAGCTGGCCAGCGGCAGTTTTGATCAAACCATAAGAATTTGGGATGCGAACACCGGAGCGCTTTTGAAGACCATCGAGGGTCATTCGGAGGCTGTTGTATCGCTCGCCTTCAGTCCCGACGCCAGGGTCCTGGCAAGCACCAGTGATGACAAGACCGTCAAACTTTGGGACCCGGATGATGGGACATTGCTCCGTACGCTCGAAGGGCCTGAGCACGTGCAGGCTTCCAGTTTCAGTCCCGATGGCCGATGGCTGTTGACCGGAGGCCGCGATCAGGCAACGCTGGGAGAATTCCTGCAGAATTTCCTGGGAGATTCGGAGTACAACAAAGGAGTCTCCATGCGTCTTTGGGAAGTGGAAACAGGCAGGCTTCTTCAGACGTTTTCGAACCATGCGAATGACGTCAACGATGTGGCCTTCAGTCCGGACGGCAAATGGATTGCCAGCGGCAGTTCGGATTTCAGCGTACAACTGTGGAGGTTGACGGAATAGAGATCGAACTCATCCCGCGCCTTGATTCCGGCGCTGTTCCACGCCCAGGGATGAAATCCCAGGGCTATAAGCCCTCTCGCGAGTCTCAATCCCACTTTAAGGGGGATACATTCGGTAGCTGAAAACTGATAACTGTGAACTGATAACTGTAACCTGATAACCGTAAACTAATAACTCCATGAAATCTCCCCGTCCCCTCTTAATTCTCGTCCCCGCGGTCTGCGCTTCCCTGGCATTCGCCCAGACGGACAGCGTGGATGTCATTCAGGCCGGGGCGCCCAAAGTGTTCATCGACTGCACGAGCTGCGACCTGGACTACCTGCGGACCGAGGTCTCCTTCGTCAATTATGTGCGGGATCCGAAGGAGGCCGATGTACACGTGTTGGTGACCAGCCAGCGCAGCGGGAGCGGCGGAAAAGAATACACCCTCACCCTCTACGGTCAACACGCTTATGACGGTATGAACGACACGCTTGTGTTCAATACGAAGGAGTCCGACACGGACGATATCATCCGTTCCGCGACCGCGCGTGTGCTCAAGACAGGGCTGCTCCGCTACGCCATGAGGACGCCGGTATCGGAATTCCTTTCCGTGAAGTACGACAGGGCTGCAGCGCCGAAGCAGATCCATGATCAGTGGGACTACTGGGTCTTCAGGATCAGCATGAACTCGTTCGGGAACGGGGAAAAACAGAGGTTGTATCAGAACATCTACGGGAACATTTCTGCGAACCGGATCACTGAAGAGTGGAAGGTCAACCTCTCGGCGAGCAACAGCTATACCGAGGACCGATACGATATCCCTTCGGTTACGACCGTCAAGAACTTCAGAAGGAGTCAGTCATTCAGCGGCCTGCTCGTCAGGGCCATAGACGACCACTGGTCGGCAGGGCTCAGCGGCCGTGCGGGGGCATCGACGTACAACAACACCGAGCTCACCTACGGTCTTTCCCCTGCGTTGGAATACGACCTGTTCCCTTATTCTCAATCCACCCGCGCCCAACTCCGGTTCCTGTACAAGATCGGCTATTTTCACGCGAAGTACATTGAAGAAACGATCTTCGATCGGAGATCGGAGGGATATGCATCGCAGTCCCTCGAGGTCGCGCTGGAGCTGAAGCAGACCTGGGGGAGCATCACCGCGACCTTCTCGGGCACGCACTATCCGGGCAATTTCCGGAATGCCGGCGTCTCGCTGCGCAATGAGATATCGTGGTCCTTATACGGGCTCATATCCTGGAGGATCGTCGAGGGATTGTCCTTCACCGTCGCAGGTGATTATTCGGAGATTCATGATCAATTCGGATTGGTCAAGCGCGATTTGAGTCAGGAAGACATCCTTTTACAGCGCAGTCAGCTCAAGACGAACTATTCCTATTTCTATTCCGTCGGATTTTCGTACACCTTCGGATCGATTTTCAACAACATTGTCAATCCCAGGATGGGCTCCGGGGGCGGAGGAGGGTTTTCGATTTCGATCAGTGATTGAGAAAGAGGCGATCTCATCCCTGCCTTCGTCTGAGAAACGACTTCCGCCAAAAAACACGGCGGACAAGTGAGAAGAGAAGGGAGTTGAAGCGCGGCGGGCAGAACCGAGAAATTGCCCACAGCTTTGCCTGCCTCACCCGATTAGAACGTGCGGCGTTGTTCGCGGGATCCCTTGCGGGCATGGCGAGAGGATGCCGAGGAAATCCCCACGGCTTTCCGCCTACGTAGAGGAAACAACTTCCGCCTTCGTTCAAGAAGCGAACTCCGGCGGACAGGTCGGCGGACAGGTCGGCGGACAGGTAGCCGTGGGATAAACAGACAACAGATAACAAGCCAAACCGTTTTGACGGTTTACCGCTTGGGACGTGAGAGGAGAGGCGATTAACAACCCCGAAGGGGTGGAATATAACAGAAGGACAAGAATCATGACCGAAGAACAAAGATCATTGCCCAAATGGATACTCATAGTATCAGGACTTTTTGCATTGCTTGAACTTATGGTAAGTCTGGCATTAATCTTTTCACCGCAATCGGTTGTGGAGACAGTTGATCTTAACGCAAAAGGCGTTGACTACATAATCTCTATGTGGGCTGCCCGGCAATTTGCCGTTGGTGTTATCTTTGGTTATGCGACATTCAAGAAATCAATTCCCATGCTGACAATTGCATATATATTCTTTTTCGTGATGTTCGTTGGTGACTTCCTTATTGGAATATCACAAAAGGAGAATTCATTGATCATGAGTGCTTTACTAATGTGTATTATTTCGTCAGCAATGATATTTGCTGTAAATAAGAGAAAAGGCCAATAATTTTAAAACCCAAACCACCCCATGCAGGAGCCTTCCTCCGACAGCCCCCTCGGCACCTGGCAAGGGACACCCACTTGCGTGGACGAGAAAGTCGATTTCACTATGGACAACCAAGATAACCAACCCGCCAAACCCGACCCCGCATGAAAGAGTTGCGGGGTGACCAATGACCAAAGGTCTGGCCAACTGAAACTAAAGAAAGACGATTCGCCAATGCCCAACGAAGAAAACACAACCGCAAAACCCGAAATCTCCGAATTCAAAGGCAACCCGGTCCTCCGGATACCAGTCGTCGACAATCCCGATCCTGCCATCAATTGGCACTGGATGAGCTTTGGGAAAAACAAGGCTAAAGCGATTGTGAAATGGATTGATGAGATCAAAAAGTTCGCTGAAGGATAGCGGGGGTTCGATTGTCTGAAAAATCATCGAGGAGATGTTGTGAGCTTACGAATCGAGCTCCTTTCGCGCAATGACAAATTCCCTCCAAAATGAGTGGAGATACTCAAAATACTGTTCGTAGCTTGCAGAGCCTTCTCGAAGATGACATGCGTTCAGCTTTTTCAGGAATTCATTCTTCTTTTGCTGTTCAAGCTCTCTCCATTTCACATAGTAATCGTGATGGAGGAGATAGACTGAAACGAGTAGCCGAGCGATTCTCCCGTTCGCATCATAATAGGGATGAATACGCACAAACCTCTGGTAGAACTGAATCGAAGTCCTCACTGGATCTCGATCGTTTCGTGAAAGCAACCGAAATGCTCCATCCATTTCGTTTGGGATGTCTGTAGGGGGTGCGCCCTTGAATTGCGAGCCCCAAGGATTACGGAACACTTCTGGACCAAACGCCACGAGGCCGCCCCTGGGGTCTGTCGACTTGCGACAATCGCCGGCATTGGAAAGGACATTGCGATAGAGGAACCCGTGGAGGGAAGTTGAAAGACCTGAGAAGAGCAAAGGGAAAGGATCTTTCTCTTTGGCGAGAAACCCGAGGATGTTTGGGACAGCTTCTTCAATCGCGCGGAAGTGAGCTTCAACGCGGCGCCAAGCGGTGTCAAGTTCGACATCAGGCGAAGCTGGAAAATCCGAAATCAGTTCGGCGAGGTAAGACTTTTCACTGAGTTCAGCCAAGGTGTTTCAGCCAATGCTTGAAATCCTTCTTGGCTTTCTGAAGTTGCTTTTTGTATGTCTTGAATGAAGGGTAGGAGGAGAGGCTTTTGGCATCCTTCTCGCTCATATCAAAGATGTACGCGTAGTGAAGATCAGTTTGGACTGGATAGAACGGCTTTTCTGGATCAAAAGGGAAGTTCTTCGCAAATGGAAGCTTTGAGTAGTAATGCTGAATCGCTCCATTGGAGATAGCCTGATTGATAGCGGCCTGCTTCCATGGATCGTCTGCATGAGTCATTGCAGAGAGTGTCACGGCATCATAAGGCGAATAGCAGTCCAGGACGAATTTGATTGTTTTCTTCTGTTCCTTAGGGAGGGTGACTTTCTTCGCAACTTGTTTGGGGATGTAACTGTTTGCGTATTTCTTGAATAGTTGATAGACCTCATAATTCACCGGTCCATAGTTCCATTTCTGGAACGATGCATCGAGAAGGTCTTCACCCGAAACGACACCCCAGACTTTGACGTAATAGAGAAGCTTTTGCAGCTTCATCGCACTGACGTTTTCGTACTTGGAAACGATATAGTGAGAAAGTTTGACGGCGTCCATAGGAGCATCCCCCTGTGCAGCAGTAAGAAGTTATGTTCATAATAACGAAAGTGATCGAAAGTTTCAATGGGTAACAGGCGTCAAAATCCCAAGAAACCCAGCAAGAACACCCCCTTGAAAAGAAACTCCGGGCCGTGGCGGACAAGCTCCGCAAGAACATGGACGCGGCGGACCTGATAACTATAAACTGACAACTCCCAAATTCCAATGAAAACAAATCAACTCTGCTTCCTGCTTCTCTTTCCAATTCTTCTTTGGGCACAGATGCCTGAGAAATCCGGCCCTGCTTCGCCACGTTCAATCCCCTCTGTCGCCGGACTTCCGGCCTACAGTGCGATCAACGTCAACGGGATCACCTCGTGGACCGGGGCAAGCGGATCATCGAATCATTCGCCGACCGGGAGGGACGGGACCTATTTTCCCCGCAAGACCGGACCGGTTGTTTATCAGGACGGGATCGTCTGGGGCGCCAAAATCTTCAACAGCGCGTTCGAAGCATCCGGAACTCCTGCCGACACGCAATCCATTCGGGTTGGGGGGAACCTTTGGGCGGTAGGGCTTAGCACTGCGGCCGGATACGTCACGGGGCTTGGGCCGACCGCCGTGGCGATCTCTCCCACGAATCCGAGGGCACGTGTCTACCGTATTCGTCGCGATTACAGGACGATGACCGCGGAGGAGCTGACACGGGATGCAGCGGATATGAATGAAATCGCCGATACGGCAGCTACCAACGCACAGAGGGATTCGATCAAGGCGAGATACGAACAGGACTGGGTCAACTGGCCGATCGACCTCGGAGCCCCCTACATTGAGCGGAACGGAGTCCCCGGCTATCAGGCTCCACCGCCGTTCGACTCCAGTTTCACGGCGGACAGTCTGCTCGGCAAGTACGATGAGCCCGGTGTGGCCGGTGACCCCGATGCACCTGCAGATCAGGTTCTGTGGACGGTCTTCAATGATCTTGACACGGCCCTCAGCCGGAAGATCGCGGGCTCTCTCCCGTTGGGGCTGGAAATCAGGAAAACGATCTGGGCATACAAGTCCGCCACGCTGGACAACGTGTATTTCACCCGGCACGAGATCACGAACAAGGGCGGTGTCGACACCAGCGCTGCCGCCGGCGATCAGAAGGGGGCCTTCTGGCTCGACAGCATGTTTGTGGCCCAATGGGTCGACATGGATCTGGGAGCAGCCAACGATGACCTCCTGGGATGTGACTCGACTGCGGGACTTGGGTTTGCATACAACGCCAATGCAACAGACCTGAGCTTCACTCCGTTCGGCCTCGCGCCCTCCGCTCTTGCGTACAGAGTCGTGGCGGGACCGATTCAGTTCACCAACGGGGCCGACACGGCATTTTATGGCTCTCACAGGATACCGAAATACAAGAATATCGGAATGTCGGCATTCTGCTATTACGCGAGCGCCACACCCTATTCAGAATCGGGATTCAGCGACTACAATGTTGGCACATCGCGGTGGTGGAAAGTGCTGAACGGATATGCTCCGGTTGGGACCTTCTCAGATCCGCCGCAGAAATACGGGTTTCTCTGGCCGTTCACTCGTTTTCAATTCAGCGGCGATCCGATCGCAGGGACAGGGAGACTTGACGGTCTCGGAACGCCGGATTCTCCTGCGCCGGGCGAGAGGCGAATGGTACTCGTGACAGGGCCAATCAGTTTGGCGCCGGGACAAACCAACGAAGTGGTTATTGCTTTCGCGGCGGGGAACGGGGCCGACAGGCTGTCAAGTCTGACCCTTGCGAAGACTGCGGCCGAGCAGGCAAGACAGATGTTTGAATCGGGTTTTCGGTCAGTCGTC
>DATECW010000095.1:0-8684 GCA_035286705.1 Bacteroidota bacterium | reverse complement strand
GGCTTTGTTCACGATATCGTCCTTCATTTTCTCTCCAAAAACCTTTGCCTCCCGGACGATCTTCTGATATTCCTCATCGGCCCGCGCCATGTTGCGCTCGTTTTGTTTCAGGAGTTCCGCGGCTTCCGCGCGCGCACGCTCCGCCTGTTCCAGCGAATCACGAATGCTCTTTTCGCGATCCTGGAGCGTCTTCAGCAGCGGTTTCCACGCGAACTTTCCCAACACAAGAACCAGCAGGACAAACACCACTGTTGTCCAGATGCTTAGTCCCGGATTAATGTCAAACATGAAACGACCTTTCCAATTTGTCGACGATTGGTCCTGTTGGCCTTAGGCGCCTTTCAGTGCAAGGAGAATGCAGATTGCAAGTGCAAAGAATGTCGCGCCTTCAATCAGGGCAGCCGCGATGATCATCGAGGTCCTGACTGCCCCCGCGACTTCCGGTTGACGACCGCTTGCTTCCATTGCTGCCGAGGCAAGCTTTCCGATTCCGTAGGCAGCCCCGAGAACGACAAGGCCGGCACCGATACCTGCGGCGAAGTATCCCCATTGAAACGCGGCCTGACGTGCAACTTCAATTGCTTCATTCATTGTATAATTCCTCCTGAGTGAGATCGTTAGTTGTTGTTTGGTTCAATAAGACCTAGCCACCATTTACCGAACGCACTGTCGACGCCGGAACGAAACCTCCCCCTTTGAAAAAGGGGGTTGGGGGGATTTGGGTTCACCACAAGAAGACTAGAAGACGCCAGCACGGCACTCTCAAATCCCCCTTTACGAAAGGGGGAGATTCGCCTTCATCACCTTCTGTCCCTTTTACAAAAGTGTCGAGATTCCATCCCAAGCATTGACAATCACCTAATGACTATGTTCTTCGTGTCCTTCCGCAGGCATCCCAAGTCCCATAAACAATGCCGTCAGCATGGCGAAGACATACGCCTGAATGAACGCAACCAGCAATTCCAGAAAATTGATGGCTAGAACAAAGACGACGGGAATGGGGGCAAAGAACAGCGATCGTGCAAGAAAAATGAATCCCAGCAGTGAAAGAATGACAATATGACCGCCGCTCATGTTCGCAAACAAACGCATACAGAGGGCAAATGCTTTTGTAAAAATCCCAAGTACCTCAATGGGAATCATGATTGGCCACAGCCACCAGGCGACGCCGCCCGTGAAATGGGCCAGATAGTGAGAGAAACCCTGTGCGCGGACTGCCGCCACCTGAATCATGACAAACGCAACAAAGGCCAGACCTGCAGTAACAGAAATATTCCCGGTTGCTGAAGCTCCAAATGGCATCAGCCCGAGGAGATTCATGATCAGGATATAAAGAAACGTGGTCAGAATAAACGGCACGTACTTGTGGCCGGCCGGGCCCATTGTCGGAAGCACGACTTCATCGCGGATGAAGACGACGAGAATTTCGACAAGATTGGCAAATCCGGAAGGTACGGGATTACGCCGGATCTTTTTCGAAGCGTACACCGCCATCACGCCCAGCAGAAGCGCTGCAAAGAGCAGAAAAAACACATGCTTCGTGATTGAAAGATCGATAGCGTACCCCGCTATGTTCACCGGAGGAAAATGGGGGAGCTCTACATGACCAAACGGAATTTCGAGTTCACGTGAATCGTGCAGATGTTCCAGAAGATGATTGAAGTCGAACTTCTCCCCATGCTCCGTAGTTGATTGCGCGGCGCGGTGCAGCGTGTCTGCAACCGCAGCACGGCCCTGGTGAAGCGTATCAGCAACGGCCTTATCGATCATCATGAAGGTTTCTTGAGAGAAACTTTTTTCTGCAAGAACACGACCTCAAACATAAGATTCACAACATAGTAACCCAGCAACGTCAGCATAAGGACCAGCGCGTCAAATTCACAGACCTTGATCAGCACCACCACCGCCGCTGTCATCGCAAGCAGTCGCACGATCATCCCGCCCAACACCACTTTCAAGAACGTCGTATGAGATCGTTCGTACGAATACTCGATTGCGAGAAAGCCAAGCAGGAAATTCATGAGACTCAGGGCCGCTCCCGCTCCTGCACTCTCAACATGCTCACGGACGACCACCTCCATCAGAACAACGATCATCGCCATCGTCATCCCTGCATACGCAAGGACCACCTTCCTCAAATACTTCCAATCAGCCTTCACGACAGTGGTTTCCCAGGTGTGCGTTTGCTTTTTTGATCGAGTGCGGCGATCGTCCGAAAGAATTTCACAAATCCGCCGACGGTTCCGAGGAACAACCCAAGAAGTTTGAACCAGGGCGAGGCGTCCCACCGATTGTCGGCCCAAACGCCGATCAAGAAGAACACGACAACCGATGCAGCAAGTTGAAATCCGAGTGTCAGGTAGGGTGTGTACTCCCGCAAGGATTCAAGGCCCGACTGCCGCTTCTTTCCATCGTCTCCCCTTCCGGCAGGTTTCTGTTCGGAGGACATCAGAATCCCCGCGCACCATCAGTGGCGCGGCTCGTAGGCTGATCCCTTATCTGCCATGGTGACACGTCCGTCAAAAATGCATCCCTCGTCGATCACCAGCCGTGTTGCTCTGATATCGCCGCGAACACTGGATTTTCCTTCGAAGACAATCTTTTCCACTGCATTGATAGAGCCGCGGATCTTTCCGCCGACCGTGACATTCTTTGCCGACACGTTCCCTTCAATCTCACCTGCGATGCCGACGGCGAGCGATTCGCTCGCAGCGACTTCTCCAATAACCTTCCCGTCGACACGAACACTTCCCTGGCTCCGGATTTTCCCTTCTACAACTGTACCGGGACCAATGAGATTCAGTTCTTTTACAGGATCATTTTTCGCCACGGTGTCTTCTCACAGATTGTAGTTCAATAAATATGATGATGGATCGACCGGCGTTCCATCTTTCCAGATCTCAAAATGCAGGTGGGGTCCCGAACTTGTCTTGCCCGAATTCCCAAGGAGCGCGATTGGCTCGCCCCGTTTCACAAATGTATTGGCGTTTTTCAGAAGAGACTGATTGTGTTTATAGAACGACAAGAATCCGTTTGCGTGAGAGAGGATGACAACGTACCCGTCGTCTGTCGTCCACCCGGCAAAGACCACATAGCCCTCTGCCGCTGCGTTGACCGGCGTCCCCATTTTCCCGGCTATGTCAATTCCAAAATGCCTCTGCGCCGGGGAAAAACCGCGGGTCACATACCCTTCTGTCGGCAGGATTGCCGGAAAGGCAACTTTGTGGTTTTGCTCTCCTGCCAATTCCACCGGAAGCGGGTAGAATGCAGAGCTGGCAACAGAGGCAGGATACTGAGCCGTCCGTCGGGTTTCTGTCCCCGCCGGCGTTGCCCCTTCTTTTCTGACAGTTCCAGTCACTACAATCCCCGAATCGGTTGCGAGAGCATTCTCACCGAGAGCGTTGCGGACCTTGACATTGTACGACCTCAGCTCGATCAGCTGCTCCATCAGCGAGGCCATCTTCTGGTTGAGTGAAACCAATTCTTGTGTGTAGCGGATTTCGAGTTCGGGATTGGGGATATTCACCCAGGCCCCCAAGGGCGTATAGAAGAGAAGAGCAAAGACAATTCCGACTACCAGGCCCACGGACCCGATCAGGACACTCACCAATTGCCAAAGAGCAAGACTGACAGACTTCGGTTGAGCAACATCATCGTTCGCGACGAGGAGAACACTGTAATGACGTTTTCTGCTCGAGTGATGTGCAGTTTCACCGGCCATGCAGACGCTCCTCAACCCTCAAAAACGGCTCAGATGCCCAAAATTTCGTAAATAGGTCAAAAAATATAGAAAAAAGAAGGTCTAAAGTCAAAGAAAAAACGGTCGGATGGTCATGAAAGGCGCAGTTGCATCTTCGCAGAGATGTAGTCCCGAATTCTCTTTTTGAATCGGGAGCGATCAAATTCCATCGCGTGACGGCGAATTGCGGCGGGATCAAAACGGGCCTTTTCGGCGATTCGCACAGCCTGTTCCAATGCCTCCGGAGTCTGCACATCAAAGAAGAGTCCCGTCGTTCCGTTGACGACAGTTTCGAGCGCCCCGCCCGCTCTGAATGCGATCACAGGTTTTCCCGATGCCATTGCTTCAAGCGGTACGATTCCAAAGTCTTCGACGCCGGGGAACACAAGAGCCCGACACTTGCCATAGAGCCGAACCAGTTGCTCATCCGATTGCCACCCAAGAAATTCTATTGTTCTCCCGGCCTTCTCCTTGAGCTTTGCGAAGTCGGGACCCTTGCCCACAACCACAAGTCGTTTTCCCATTCTGTTGAACACCTCGATTGCGAGGTCGATTCTCTTGTACGGAACGAATGCACTGACAACGAGATAGAAACCATCATTTCTCCTTGAGAGTGAGAACTTCGAGGTATCGACGGGAGCGTGAATGACATCTGCATCTCTTCTGTATGTTTTTCGGATTCTCTCAGCGACGTTTTCAGAATTTGCCAGGAAGTAATGAACCCTGGAACTGGTCCTGACATCCCATGCCCTGAGACGGGGGGCGATGAGGTTCATTCCCAATCGGGTCGGAAGTCCCGCCCTTCCGGGGCCAAAGTACTCATCATACAGTTCCCACACATAACGCATCGGGGTATGACAATAGCAGATATGAAGCGCTCCCGGAGCGGGCTTGGCCCCCTTTGCAACGGCATGGCTGGTGGAGAGGATCAGGTCAAAACCGCGGAAATCGAACGACTCGACGGCGAGGGGAAACAACGGAAGATAGTGACGGTATCGTTCCTGCCGAAAGGGGGCAGACTGAAGAAACGACGTGCGAATGCGCATCTGTTCAATGAGGGGAGAGACGGAGCCGGGGTTGTGGATCAACGTAAAGAGGGTGGCATCCGGATAGAGCTCACAGAGCACCTCGAGGACCTTTTCTCCACCCCTCATTCCTGTGAGCCAATCATGGACGAGCGCGACGCGGGCTGGCGATTGGCGTGTCATGCAATTGTGAAAATATGGTACAAAGAAGAAGATGGAGAAGCAATGAAATGCGATGGTTCTTTCGCGCCATCGGATAAATCCGACGGCTAGAAGCTCGCGCGAGAATCTCAATCCCGCATGCGGGATTGAGCAACAACGCGGGCTTCCAGGCGTCCGTTTTGGCGAAGCCATCCCTTTGGGACAACGGACGCGGCAAGAACGGTCGTTGTTTCTTGCATTCTCCCGCCGCTCTGCCTATATTCATGCCACACTCTTCCTCCAAAATCATCAGATCATGTCTCTTCTTCTGGTCATCATTCTCCTTGCGGTACTCTTCCTTGTTTCCACTGCATTTGTCATCCTCGTTATCGGTCCGCTGATCATCCTTCAACCGATCCGTCGCACAAAGGAATGGTATCGGAGCTCTACCAATCTTCTTGAACCGCGTGACGCCGCGCTTCCGCAGGAGGATGTGAGCCTGGTTTCGACCGATGGCCTGCGCCTGAGCGGCTGGTTTGTCCCTTCAAAACGAAAGCCAAAGGGGACAATCATTTATCTTCATGGCGTGGGAGACTGCAAGACGGCCGGCGTGACGCTTACCAGGGTTCTTCACAAAGCAGGATTCCACGTTTTGCTGTACGACTCCCGAGAGCACGGCGAAAGTGAGGGATCGTACTGCACGTACGGATACAATGAGAAATATGATGTTTCCACTGCGATTGATTTTCTGAAAAAGAAACGCATTCGAACGGGTGAAATCGGAATCTTCGGCACCTCGATGGGTGCGGCGGTGGCCATCCAGGCGGCAGCGGTAGATCATCGTATCAAGGCAGTGGCTGCCGAAGCGAGCTTCACCGACCTGAGAAGGATTTCCGTCGATTATCAACGCCGAATCGTGAAACTTCCCTGGCATTTTCTCCGTAACGTCGCAATGAGTCGTTCCCAAAAAATCGCGCAGTTCAAAGCCCGCGATGTTTCCCCCATCAATGATGTCCGAAAGCTTTCGATTCCCATCTTGTTTATCCACGGAATGGACGATCGTTTGATCAATTATGAGTATTCGAAGACACTCTACCATCATGCAAATGAGCCAAAAGACCTCTTCCTTGTTCCGGGTGCCAACCATCAGGACCTCTGGGAGGTCGCAGGATCTTCTTATGAGAACAAAATCGTCGGCTTTTTCCGCCGTTGGCTGCATTAGTCTCATTGTCCTGACAGCTGTGCTCGCGTTCACGGCCACTGCTCAAATCCCGCGCTCGCAGACGCCGTTCTCACAGGACAGCGCATGGAGCTATCTCAAGGTCCTTGCGGGCGACATCGGGCCGCGTCCCATGGGGTCACCCAGTGAGCGCGCGGCAATGGAGTACGCTCTTCGGAAGTTTCGCGAATTCGGGCTTCAGGAGGCCTTCATCGTGCCCATGATGCAGGCGGTATCGGGAGAACTGAGTGCCGGAGTCAACACGAACAGCGGAACGGCGGTGGGAGTATTGAAGGGGAAAACGAACCGAACCATTGTCATTGGCGGCCATATCGATTCGGCCGGCCCGGATATTCCCGGCGCCAACGATGACGGCTCGGGATCGGCCGCCGTGATCGAGCTCGCCCGGGTACTGGCGCGACGATCGAATGAATCGACGATTGTGTTTGCGCTGTTTGGAGGCGAAGAGCAGGGGTTGCGAGGCTCCCGGCACTTCGTAAGGAATTTCGACCGGATGAACGATGTCGCCCTGATGCTTCAGATTGACATGACAAACGGGTCGGACTGGCTTCTACCCCTCGTCGATGCCAAAGACCATTTGACACCACGCTGGCTTGTTGAGGCATCATATGAAGAGTTCGAGGCCCTTGGCTATTCCGGTCTTTTCTTTCCAACTCATTTTTATGCATTTCTGACCAGCTTGCCTGGCGGCGGCATCGGATCTGATCATGAGCCGTTTCTGGAAAAAGGGATTCCGGCCATCGATTTCACATCCGATGTGACGGATCCAATTCACACGCCTCAAGACAACCTTGAGAATTTCATTCCTTCCGGGCTCAAGAGATCCGGCGATCTGGTGTACAGGCTCGTCGAAAGATTTGACACCGGAGTCCCTGCCGAGACTTCCGTGTCATATTATCTTCTTCAGTTCGACACAGCCCTTTTCTTTTTCCCGATCTGGAGCCTCTACGTGTTCTTTGCGGTTGCATTGGTTCTGGCAATCATCGCCCTTAGTCGAATGCGAAAAGCCCGGATCGTGGAAGAGCCCCGCCGGAAGGTCCCCGGATTGAAACTGTTCCTCCTGATGATTCTCATTCAGACATTCGTTTGGCTTTCCGAGAATGTCGTCGGAATCATCAAGGGAAGTCGTTTCCCATGGTTGAGCAATCTCGACGGATATTTCCTTCTCGGATTCTTCGCAGCGGGGCTCGGGATCTGGGTTGCGCTGCAGCTCGCCCCCCGCATGGGATTTTCGCGAGAACCCTATCGATATGCTCTCAAGGGCATGATCATTCTTGGAGTGTTTCTCCTCCTCATGCTCCTTGCCTCCCCCAAACTTGCTCTTGCGGCAGCCATGGGAATGTTCTTTCTCGCTCTCTCGTTCCTTGTTGATTCGTGGTATTTGAAGTTCATCTTCTGGCTTGTCTCGCCGCACTTCATGTATCGGTTGATTTTCTCCGAAGGGTACGGCCTTCTGGCCCGATCCATGACCGGGGTCCCGCTGGAGGGATTCGTGGCAAGCCTTCTTCTCCATCTCTTTTTCATTCTCTTCTTCTCATTGTGGGCGTTCCCGTTTCTTCTCGGGTTCGCGGCCATTCGTTTCCAGAAACCCGAGTCATTTGTTTTTCTGACCTGGTTCAGGAAACCGATCGGCGGAATTGTTGCCTGTGTGATTTTCGCGGGTTTTGCCCTCTTTCTGAGTCTCCAGCCAACCTATTCCCCTCACTGGCAGCAGCAAATAGCCATCCGCCAGGCGGGGGATCTAAATTCGCAGAAAGTGACCATCGATCTTGCAAGTCCGGATTATCTTGGAGACATGAGTGTGCAAATCGGCGGGAAGGATACGGTTCTCAGCGGCCGTGTGCGAAACGTTCGCATGATGGAAGGTTCCTTCGAGGGAGATCCCTGGATCCGCGTTGAACGGAGCATCGAAATCATAAAGGGCACCAACACGACGTTCACCATGTTGTTGAAGTTTCATTTCAAGCATCGTCCCTATACATTCGACGTCTCATATCGCGGGGGGACCGCCCCGCCACAAGATGTGGACACACCCGTTGTATGGTCGCCGGAGGGAAAGAGCGTCGCGATGCGCTGGTATTCCTTCCCGGACACGCTTCTCGTTGTTCCTCTGAAGATGACCGTTATCGGCTCCGACAGTTTGACCGAATCGATCACGGCGACGTTTGTGCAACCGATTATTCCCGTGGTGGTAAAAAAGGATCAAGCGAGTGTCAACACTCGAACGACGATGTCGGTCACCGAGGTTATCCGAAAACCCTGATGCCGAAAGGGGGACATGAAACCGGGCGAAGAGGGAGAAATCCATCTGAAGGTACGGATGATGACTTCCTCGCGCCGAAACTCAACCGCTTCCCGCAGTTCATCCCGATTTCTCAGCAGCTTATCCCTTCAATTCTTCCATAAGCTCTTGACAATGAGGAGGGAAATCCTTACATACTCGTGAGGGTTGTTGGGTTCGCCTCCCATGGTGGCTTATGTCACTTCATTCGAATCAAGAAAACCTTATAGATGGCCTTCGTCATCATCGTTCGATCCC
>DATECW010000094.1:0-6550 GCA_035286705.1 Bacteroidota bacterium | reverse complement strand
CCCCTCACTATTGAAGGAAAGGGGAAAGGTTGCCCGTTTTCCTCCGCAGATCTTCTCAGAAATGCGAAATCAGATGGGCAGAACCGCTGTCAGCCCTTGACGCTTCCGATCATAATCCCCTGGATGTAGTATTTCTGCAGGGCCAGGAATACCAATAATACAGGAAGAACCGTCAGGACTGCTCCTGCCATCATCAACTCGGTATCCTGGACGTGTTCCCCCGAGAGAATGGCAAGGGCGACAGGAAGTGTGTACATCGAATCGTCCGTCAGGACGATCAGCGGCCAGAAGAAGTCGTTCCAGGTTCCCAGGAATGTGAATATTGCGAGAGTGACAAGAATCGGACGACACAATGGAAGGATGACAGACCAGTAGATCTTGAATTCGGAAGCACCGTCCATGCGTGCCGCCTCTATGAGACTGTCTGGAATCGATAGCGCAAACTGACGAATCAGAAAAATACCGTAGATCGTTGCCATTCCCGCAACAATAACACCGAAGTATGTATTCACCAATCCGACTTTATTCAGCATAAGAAACAACGGGAGAGTCGTCACCTGTGCGGGGATCACCATTTCGGCAATCAAGAGTCGAAACATGCGATCTCTTCCTGCAAACCGGTATTTCGCAAACGCGTAGCCTGCCATGGAGTTGAAGAAAAGGGAGATCAATGTGATGACGACACTCAGGATGACGCTATTCACGAAGTATTTCCCGATTTCCAGTCTGGTAAACAGTGTTTCGTAATGTTCAAACGATATGCTGCTTGGCACCAGAGTCGGGGGAAAAGTACTCGCCTCGCCCGCGGGCATAAATGACGCCGAGACCATCCAAAGTCCCGGGATGAGGGTCATGATTGCCAGCACAATCATCAATCCGTGAAGAATGATGGATCGTATCGAGTTCATGCGAGGCTGTGTTTCTTTTGGACCCACGACTGAACCAGCGCTCCGGCCAGAATAATTGCAAAAAGGACAAACGCGATGGCCGCCGAATACCCCATGTTCCACCATCGGAAACCCTGTTGATACATGAGCAAGACGACGGAGAGCGTGCTATTCGCGGGGCCACCTTGCGTCATCACGTAGGGTTCTGCAAAGAGCTGGACGTTATTGATCATGGTGATCACACCGACAAAGAAGGTGGTCGGAACGAGGAGGGGAAGTGTGATGCTCTTGAACTGCTGCCAGCCGCCTGCACCATCGATCCGTGAAGCCTCATAAAGCTCCGCCGGAATGCTTTGGAGTCCTGCCACGAAAATGATCATGTTGTACCCGAACCCCTTCCACACGGAAAGTAGAATGATGGCAGGCATTGCCCACGTAGGATCCCCGAGCCAATCAACGGGATTTATTCCGAACCAACTCAGTGCGTAATTCAGGAGTCCGAATCTCGGGTGGTACAAGAACCGCCACACGACGGCAACAGCGACAAGGGTTGTCACAACAGGAACAAAATAGATCGTTCGAAAGAAGGATTGAAACCGGACCAGTTTTGAGTTCACCAATAATGCCATGACCAATGAAACTGTCACAGAGAGCGGCCCGCCCACAAGGACAAAATAGAATGTATTGGACATCGCTTTCCAGAAAAGCGGATCATTGAAAAGCTGGAAGTAGTTTCGAAAGCCGACAAAGCGGACATTTGCCAGGTTGCCCAGCGAGTAGATGTCAAAATCCGTAAAACTCATGAGGAACGCGGCCACCGCGGGGACGAAGAAAAAGAGGAGAATAGGGATCAGTGCCGGCGCGAGAAACATGTACACCGCCGGCTGAAAGACACCGGGCAATGCGGCGGCTTGCGGAATCCGGTTTGTGTCGATCATTCTTTGCTCCTTGCCATGACCCATCTCCGCTTTTCAAGGATGCCGTCGACGTCCCTGTCGAGGGCCGTCAAGGCTTCCTTTACCGACATGAGTCCCATCGAAGCCGACTCAGCGTATTGTTGCACCTTCATCGCAATCTGTTCCCACTCGGGAATCTTCGGCGTTGGAACAACGTGCTCCAACTGCTCATAGAATGCCATGGCGTACTTGTTTCCGGAGAGAGAGGTATCATTCCAGGCCTCTTTGACAGCCGGAAGATCGCCCGTAATGCCGTAGAATGCAACCTGTTGCTCGGCCCTCGAAAGGTACTCAATGAATTTCCAGGCTTCCGACTTGCGGGGCGATGTGCGAAAGAGGACAAGACTTGAGCCGCCGGCCAGAGAAACTCCCGGGCGGTTCTCGTCGGGACCCGGAAGCGGCGCCGTCATCCATTCGTTCTGGAGATGCTCAGGAAATCGTCGCCGGAATTCCCCGATGTTCCACGGACCGGTAATGTACATGGCAAAATAGCCTTCCGCCATTCCCTGGTAGATGTTGGTGACTTGAGTAATCCCGATCGGCGCGAGGTTGTTCCTGTAGAAGCGCATCAGGAACTCGAACGATGCTGTGAATTCGCGCCCGCTGAAATTGCCGTATCGATTGTCTTCCCTGAGCAGCGAAGAGCCCGCCTGAAGACCCGCAGCAACAAAGGGAGCCCACTCATTGGTCGGCAAAAAGATCGCATACTTGTTTGCCCCGGCGAATTGCTTGATCTTCGTGGAGAGGTCGTACCATTCTTTCCAGGTTTTTGGCGCTCGGGAATACCCTGCCCTCTGGAAGATATCCTTCCGATAGTACAACAAGCGCGTGTCGACGTACCAGGGGATGCCAAACGGAGATCCGTCGATGACATTGGTTTCCCAAATGCCGGAAAAATACTTCTCCGGTTTGACAACCACGGAGTTTTCAATCCAGGGACCCAAATCCTCAAGAGCATTCAACATCGTGAACTCGGGGACCCAGGTGTTTCCCAGTTGGCAAACATCCGGAAGAGAGTTGCCGGCAAAGGCCGTAAGGAGTTTCTCGTGCGCGGCTGTCCATGGGATTTGCTGGATTCTCACTTTGATTCCGGGATTCTCTTTTTCGAAAGCCGGAAGGAGTTTCTGCACGTGTTCCCCCTCATTCCCCATGGACCAGAAGACGACCGTGACGGAAGTGTCCGTCGGACGGACACAGGATGCTCCCGCCACCGCGAGAAGAAGTATTCCGAGCCCAATTTGACTTTTCACGTTAAGCCCCGCAACTTGCTGGACCATTCTCTTATTGTACGATTTCAAACTCAGTTTCAAGGCCTCCAACCGAGCTCCCGCCGACAAATATCTTGAACATGCCCGGCTCGACGGTCCGTTTCATATTCAGGTCGTAGAAGGACAAGGCATCCGAAGAAACCGTGAATGTCACGGTCTTTGACGTTCCGGCGGCAATTGAAATTCGTTTAAACCCTTTGAGCTGCCTGACCGGCCTCGTGACACTTGCCACCAGATCGCGAACATACAGCTGCACCACTTCGTCACCGTCGCGCCCCCCTGTATTCTTCACCTGCACCGAAATTTCAAGCGACTCGCCACGCTTCATCCGAGCCTTTGAAAGATTCAGATTTTCGTACGTAAACTTTGTGTAACTCAGGCCATATCCGAAGGGATAAAGCGGTGAATTGGGCAGGTCAATGTACTTTGATGTGAACTTGTCAGAATCGTTCTGCGGCCTCCCGGTGTTCCTGTAATCGTAGTGAATCGGAATCTGTCCGACACTACGCGGAATGGAAACGGCAAGGCGGCCGGCAGGGTTGACATCACCGAAGAGGACGTCCGCAATGGCATGGCCCGATTGTATCCCCAGAAACCATGTTTCGAGAATTGCGGGGATATGTTCCGCCTCCCATGGGATTGTGAGAGGCCGGCCGTTCATCAGCACCAGAACCGTCGGCTTTCCGGCTGCATAAATTTGCCGCACCAATTCCGATTGGATCCCCGGCAGTCCGATATCTGCCCGGCTGGCCGCTTCACCACTCATTTCCTGACGCTCGCCAACCACCAGCACAACGACGTCGGCTTGCCGCGCAACCCGCACAGCCTCTGCAAATCCTTTGGTCCCTGAAAACGTGCTGTCGCATCCGCGCGCATAAAGCACAGTGGTTTTCGGTGATACTGCCTTCCTCACACCTTCAAGCACCGTGACGACATCCTGGCTTCTTCCCTCCGTATGCCATGGCCCCAACGGCTCGTGTCTGCTGTCAGCCAACGGGCCGATAACTGCAACAGTCCTCACCTCTTTTTCCAGAGGAAGGAGATTTCCTTCGTTTCTAAGGAGCACGATCGATTTCCCGGCAAGCTCCCGCGCAAACTCGACGTGATCCTGTCTGAGGACATCTTTCATATGCCGCTTTTCGACGTCCTTCCTGTAAGGATCATCAAACAAGCCGATGGCAAATTTGATGCGAAGCACTCTTTTCACCGCTTCATTCAGGACTGCCTCAGGAAGTGTGCCGTTTCGCACGAGCGCGGGGAGTTTCTTCCTATAGAGAGTGCTGGCCATCTCCATGTCAACGCCTGCCGTGAGCGCTTTCAGCGCGGCTTCTCCGCCGGTGGCCGCAATCCCGTGCTGCAGCAGCTCTTCGACCGATGACCAGTCGCTCACAACAAATCCGTTGAATCCCCACTCCGTTCTGAGAATATCGGTCAATGTCCCCCGATGGGCGCTGGCGGGGATTCCGGATATCTCGTTAAAGGAACTCATAAGTGTGCCTGCGCCCTCGTCCACGGCCGCCTTAAAAGGCGGAAGATACACCTCCCGCAGCGTCCGCTCCGAAATGTCCGCGACATTATAGTCCTTGCCTGCCTCAGCGGCTCCGTAAGCGACGTAATGTTTGGCGCAGGCGACCAACGTTGTCGGGTCCATCAAATCTTTTCCCTGGAAACCCCGTACGCGAGCCGCGGCCATGATTGAGCCGAGATAGGGATCTTCACCCGACCCTTCGGCAATCCTTCCCCACCGCGGATCGCGGGCAATGTCGACCATCGGAGCAAAAGTCCAGTGTATTCCCATCGACGTTGCCTCCCTCGCCGCGACTCTTGCCGATTGCTCCACACCAGCAGGGTCGAATGAGCCGGCCTCGGCCAGGGGAATAGGGAAGATGGTGCGGTAACCATGAATAACGTCGTGCCCGAAAATCACCGGGATCCGGAGACGCGATTTAGTAACAGCGATGTCCTGAATTTCGCGATGGATATCTAATCCGAGTCCGCCGAGGAACGATCCGGCTTGCCCGCTCTCGATGATTTTCTTTTGCTCCTCCGTTAAAACCACTTTATGTGTCCTCGGATCCCAGTTGCCCGTGTGTTGGCTCAGTTGCCCCAGCTTTTCTTCGATTGTCATGAGGGCAACGAGAGAGTCGATCTTTCTGTCCACGACAGGATTTCTGAACCGCGATTGCGGCTGGGAGATCGCCAAAGCGCTCCCGAGAATGAGAACGATGAGTGGCCGGGACGATCGATGGAAATTCACAATCATAGCTCCTTCCTGAACATGCGTGCAGAATGCGGTCCCATCATATGAAAAAGTCTCTTAATCATCCCCTCCCTTTCCGGCATACGACAGGAGATTCAGAAAATACTGTTGTGCCACGGGGTCGGTCCTCCTCGCAAAAAGGACATTTGCACCGCCCGTACTCAATAATCTTCCCCGTGTCTGCAGACGAGAGACCAGGACCTTTCCTCTCCCCAGCGATGCCTCGGCGATGGCGATCACGCCCAGGTTCAATCCGCATCGCGCGTGAACGGCATGCGGGGATCTCAATATAAGGTCATGTTGCGATACAATTTCTCCGCCCACCGCCCCGTTGAACAGGAAGAGGTGCTCCTGAGCAATTCCTCTCCATAGCTGATGAGACGGATTCTCCATAAACACATATGAATCGTACCCCCCTTTATCCCTGTCCTCCCTTCGCTTGATTTCTATCCGGAGATCCCCGGAAAAGTCCAGGATTTCGGAGCCATCAACACCAAGTTCCGGCTCCAGGAGAACAAGCGAACCACCAGCGCGAACGAAATCGACGACCTTCTGTGGAATCTGCCCCCTTCCGTGACCTTCCCCCACAACAAGGGCACGGCGTTCTATGTCCGGGTTGCCGGAAAACGGCACACACGTTATTCCGGACGACCTGAGAAAATCCCGAGCCTCTTCGCTTAACCCTATTTCGGCGACCTGAAGTTTCTCCGGAATCTTCAGTGGAGAAAACACATGGACAAGTTTGGTGCTGACGGCGGATTCCGAATTCGTGCGGACCTTGGCATGCGCTTTGTACGTCCCGGGCTCTTTCGGAAATACAAATTCCACTTCAATGACCTTATGTTCATGAGGCTCGAGGCTCACATCTCGCGATTCTTCCCGCCCAAGTGTTCCTTTGGAGTCACTGATCCCCCATCGGAGTTCCCCCGATTCCTTGTGCAATGAATCATTAAAGACAAAGACTCTTATTGTCCGTTGTTCGCCGGCCGCAAAATGCCTGTCCCAGAGTTCGACGCTCACGCCAAAAGGTGCATAAGCGTTTCTTATCGCTTCAAGAAGTGGCTTGGGATGCAGCTCCGCGATCGATCCGTGAAACCAATGCGCCGTGGGGCCATCGTTATTACTGAGATACACAAATGGTTGGATTGCATCAACATTGATCCTTCGGAACAGTTCAAT
>DATECW010000093.1:0-7711 GCA_035286705.1 Bacteroidota bacterium | reverse complement strand
GGGTTCTTGAGATTTTTCTCAAGCCAGGTGACGCTGACAAGATTGCCGTTGATGCCTTCCTGAGCCTTTAAGGGCTGCGCCAGAAGAAGGCAGCATACAAAAAGGGAGCAATACCTCAATGCGTTCATTGCGGGTCCTCCTTCTTATGAGAAAAGTCAAAGATGAGTTTACGAGAATGCATCCCAGTAGTTGCAGACCTTTAAGGAACGGAGTTAAGATGTGAGATCAAAAGGGGAAAAACAAGCAGAAGCTCAACCTGGCAGCGATGTTAGGCAAGTCTCAGCGCAAGCGATCCTAAGGCAATTCCGCCGAACATCTTCTTTTCCTGCACTTTGCGGACACCGGAAAACGACTGTCTGATCCTCTCCGCCAACTTCTCACTGTATGCCATAATGTTCCCTTCGTGTTATCTACGTCGCAGGTTCCGTTGTGCTGTTGATAAACCCCAACGCTACACCAACCAAAGCGAATTGGATCATGCTGAGCGATCCCTCAACTGCTATCCACTCCCAAACGGAGGGAACCATGTATTTTCCCGCTTCTGCAAGTGACAGATAGGTCCCGAGAAAAATTCCCATCAACAGGCCGAACGTGAGTCCCTTCCCGACGGAGGATCCCTTTGCATGACGACTGTAGACAGGATAGAGGAATGCCAGAACACACCCTTGAAGAATCATGGTGACAAGTCCCAGTTGCATCAGGGGCTCGCTTCTCACAATGGAGATACTCTCGTAGTGGTCCTTGAAGAACGCAAAATGCCACAGCGACACCATGACCATGGAAAGTACAAGATACGCTGCAACGGAGAGGATGAACTTTCCTGTTTTTCCTTTCATGAGGCTTCCCCTTTCGCGAGCCAATCGAAGTGAATTTATCGTTCAGTCAACGCTCTGATATTCCGGAGAATTTGATCCTGCGCCCGGCCGATTTTCTTTCTCATCATCACGGCGTTCAATATCCTTGCCGCCAGATTTGCAGGTTCGTAGTGCGTTTCATTGACAACCTTCGTTCTTCCCTCGTCTATTCTTTCCAGGAGGAACACGAAACGGGTATTGCGCAGCATCTTGCTCATTCCCATGGTGTCGTTTTCAAGAAGCCAGACGGTCTTCCGTTCGGGAACAAGTTCAATAAGGCGCTCCGTCATCGTTCCCTTTTTGCCGTTATTGTTCATTTCGCAGCTTCTTAAGCTTCCTTCCTTGTTCATGGCGCCGGTCGCCTTCACAACGCCCGGATTGACTTTGTGAAGCTGGCCAATGTCGGTGATGACCGACCAGATGGATCCTATGGAGGCATTAATGACCGCCTCCCGACGTGCTTGCGGTTCGCTCATATTCATACCGATTGATGTGTGAGGATTGGCGTCTCTGCAACACTAAGAAATGTACTTGCAAAATGCAAGTGAAATTTCTATCTTTCTTTCATGAAAATAAGAAAGAGGTCTGATTGCCCGGTCAGTTCCACCCTGGACATTCTGGGAGACAAGTGGTCGCTGCTGATCATCCGGGATATCATGTTTCAGGGGAAGAACACCTATGGCGATTTCGCTCAATCCGCGGAGAAGATCGCCACAAACATTCTTGCGGACAGATTGATGCTTCTGGATGAGGCCGGGATTGTCGAAAAAAAGGACCATCCCGAGAGCAAAGCGAAATTCTATTACCGGTTGACGGAGAAGGGCATCGACCTCATGCCTCTTCTGATGGAAGTGATCCTCTGGGGGGATAAGTATATGGATATTTCGGCTGAGGCGAGGATATTTGCCCGGCAGATCCGCAAGGACAAAGGAAGGTTACTCAAGGCACTATCGGTCGATCTTAGAAAGCAAAGAACAAAAGAGAGAGCGAGGACATCGCTGCCCGCCACGAAGGCTCCGCGAACGAGAACGACTTGATTCACCTGTTGAAAGGACTGCCTTGCGTCGATTGCATCTGAATCCAAAAAGCCTGTAATTGGATCCACAAAATGTGAGAAAAACAATGCCGGGACCAAGACTCATCACTGCCGCTCTTGTTATTGCCGACATCAGCAGCTACACGGAGTTTATCAAATTCAACAGGAGAAGCCTCCTCCATGCCACGGAAATTGTTTCCGAGCTGCTGGAATCGGTGATCGATGAGGCAGAATTTCCGCTCATTCTGAACAAAGTTGAGGGAGACGCCACGCTGCTCTATTCAGACATCAGCCGCGACCCATCAAGTGGCGCCAGGGATGTCACCCGGCAGATTTCCAGATTCTTTGACGTCTTCGACAGCAAGACTTCTGAAATCGCCACAAAACGGCAATCATGCTCTTGCGATGCATGTCAAAGCGTTCGGAAACTTCAGCTGAAGGTAGTCCTGCATGCCGGAGAAATCGCCATCAGGAACATCCGCCAATTTGAAGAACTATCGGGAGAGAATGTTATCGTAGTTCATCGATTGCTTAAGAACTCGATTGTCAATCATGAATATGTTCTTATGACTGAAGAATTCCATCAACTGGCCGGCGGCATATTCCTGGACGGAGGGAAATTTCACGAAGAAGTCTATAACGACCTTGGATCGGTTAAGGTTCGGGTATTCCTTCCCGGGCAATTCCCGGGCACAATTGCCCATCAGCATTCCCCGCAATCTTCATAGGCTCATGAATTGCCCGTGCCGCCCTAACCCCCCGATTCATCGTTTGATTGCCTTGAGTCTTGCCACGATTTCTTTGGTTCCTGGTGCGCCACCACGATAATATCGACACGCGGGCTCAAGAGAAGTCTCAGGAGAAACACCAAAAAGATCTTCTCCATTGATGAGAATTGTCGGTGATCCAAAACTTGCACGCAGATCCCGCTTCTTCGATAGTTCGTTCACGTCGAGTGAATCAACCGGGATGTTCCAAGAGAGTTCATGCAACGCTTGGTTCAGGGAAATCCACATTTTGGGCGTATTCGGACAGCCGTCCTTCATTCCAAGGAACTCGATTTTCATTTTCTTGTCCTGACCAGAAAGTGAAGAAATCGCAAGAGAAATTATTAAGACAAGGCAATATTGCATGGCACCTGACAGAAGTTTCTCAGGGATTTGGATCTTGAAGTATTTGATGTTTATCAATCATAGAACTATACTATTGATAACAACTTCGAATGAAGATTTCTGTCATGGAGGCGACAAATGACTCCCGACCGACAGTCAAAATTCTGGTATTTGAAGCATTTTAACATTTTTGAAGGCATGGACGATGCCTCGATGGAACAGGTGAACAAGATGTCCTCGATGAGCAGCGTCCGATCACAGCAGCCTCTTTACTTCCCCGATGAGCCTGCACAGGCGATCTTCTTTCTGAAAGAGGGACACGTCAAAATCTCCCGCCTGGCCGAAGATGGGAAAGAAATAATTCTCGACGTGATTGGTCCGGGTGAAATCTTCGGAGAATTGACATTCTCCGGATCGGGCGAAACGAGCGGAGAGCTTGCCCAGGCACTCGATGATACCGTTATTTGCACCATGAAGAAAGAAGATTTCGAGTCGCTCCTGAAAACGAAACCTGAACTCAACTTCGAGATCACAAAGCGGATTGGCCTCCGTCTCAGGCGTTTCCAGGAACGTATTTCGGAGATGGTTTTCAAAGACGTTCATAAACGCATTGCGGCATTCCTTGTCCGATATGCGGAGGAATTCGGCAAGATCAAAGGCGGTGTTATCACCATCAAAATGCATCTTTCCCATCAGGAAATTGCCCTTTTGGTAGGGGCCGCGAGGCAGACGGTCACTACCACACTCAATGAATTCCGCTCCAAAGGTCTCATCGATTTTTCCCGCCAGGGCTTCGTTATCAAGCATCTCCCGGAGCTGCAAAAACTCTCTCAGTAGTCCCGTTTCAGACCTTTTTCCCATTTGTCATCCAGCGGACAACGCCCGCAGACGCCATCGTGTATCTTGATGCCGGTTCTTACATCAAGGAAACAGAAAGGATGGGTCAGATGGAAAACGTGACGGTCTATTCAACGACGTGGTGCGGCGATTGCCGAAGAACAAAACGCTTTCTCGATGAACGCGGGGTCTCCTACCGGGAAATCGACATCGATCGGGATCCTTCCGGGGAGCAGCAAGTAATCGACTGGTCCGGCGGACGACGCGTCATTCCGACCGTTAAGATCGAATGTGATTCAAAGCCTGAGCCGGTCATCCTGCATAATCCACCAACAGCGACCTTGAGCCGGGTTCTCGGATTATGAAGAACAACGTCATTGAAGTGTTCATTGAAAAGAACTGCCGCTCATGCGAAGAGGTTCTTCGGGCCATCGAGTCGCTTGTAGACCAGTTCTGCCTGAGCCTGCATGTGTATGACAGGCAAATGAACAGGGATGTCTTTTTGGCCAAATCCGTCATGGTTTGCCCGGCGACCTTTGTCAACAATCGGTTGGCATTCTACGGCTCATTCTCAAGTGAAGAGCTATCAAGATATATCAAATCTCAAACCATCAATCATTCACAACAAGGAGTAAAACAATGAACAAACCCAATCTCATCAAGGCTCTTGGTGCGGGGATCGCAGGGACAATCGTTATGACGCTGTTCGCGGCAATGGCGCCGCTGATGGGAATGCCTGCAATGGACATCCCGAACATGCTTGCCGGCTTCATGGGCTTTCCGACCGTTGTGGGCTGGCTCGCACATTTCATGATCGGAACTCTCCTTGCCCTGACCTATGCCTTTGTGTTGGTCTCAAAGCTCCCGGGCAGACCGGTCGTCAAAGGTATTCTTTTTGGACTCATTCCCTGGTTCATGGCGCAGATTCTGGTTAGTCCGATGATGGGAGCCGGAGTTTTTGCAGTCAATACTCCCGCACCGATCCTCATGGTGATGGGAAGTCTGATGGGACACGTCGTATACGGAGCCGTTGTCGGATTTGTCTACGGGACCACCGCCCGTCTGCAAACGGCGACTGCATGATTCGGGGTGGCGGATCAAGACAACATTTCCAAAGCTGAACTATCAATCAAGTATGTACTCAAACAACATGAAGGAGGTCTTATGAAGTCAGTATTCTTTACCTTCGTCCTTGCCGCTGCATTTGCGGTTTCGGCAACAGCACAATCACAGGAGGCGAAATCCACTTCGAACAATGTGAGCATCACGGGTGAGATCATCGACGTGAAATGCTACACAACCGGCATGATGGGCGGTCGCGGACCCGAACACGAAGATTGTGCGATTGCATGCATCAAGGGCGGACTTCCGGTCGGCGTCGTTGATGACAAAACGGGAGACGTCTATACCATCGTGCCCGCCAAAGGAACGAAGGGTGCTAATGAAGCATTGCTGAAGCTCGTCGCGAAGAAGGTGAAGATCGAAGGAAAGCTGCTTGAGAAGGGCGGGAACAAGATCCTTGCCTATTCCAGCATCGAAGAGGCAAAGTAGTTCATAAGACCGGCGCAAATGTCGCTACCTTCCGGACTTCAGCTCTTCGGGAGGTAGCGCTATTTATATGCCAAGTTGATCACGAAGGACCAGCCGCCCGCCTGCGCAAGAAAATGCGACAGGTAAACCTGATAGCGTCCAAAGACGTTTTCAATCGGGAAGGTTTCTGATTCCCCCAGAAAACAGCTACGCCCGACCTTTCGATCGGACGACTTTATTTTGGAGATCCTACGCTGTGACGTTTGCGGGAAGTCTCAACGCACGTGATCTTCCTAAGGCAATTCCACTCGGACGACAACCATGTCTCCGTCATCGATCCCTTCATTGCGTCGCACGCCCGCCTTGACAGGCAAAACGTACATTCCCTCCTTTGTCGGGAAAATGGATGTGCTCCATTCGGTCTTTCCGATCCGGGCCTTTACGCGAATTGAGCCAAAACCCCGAAGCTGACCCTTCATCAGGGCTTTGATCCTCGAAGAGATTCTCTTCCCCACGGTGAAGAAATGCCAGCCCCCGACCCCGGGGTATCTCCAGATTTTTCCTTTGACTTTCAAAGTCATGCTGAAACCGTGAGTGGTCGATTGATGATTTGCCGGATCATGGCCGGGAGTTGAAATTACAGCATCCTTGGATGAAAACAAAACTCTTGTTCCCCGGACGAAGGGCGCTGAGATGATGGGCGCAGAAATGGAGAGGGCAATCAACCTTTCCAGAAAGCCTTACTGAAGAGGACCAGCACGGTGAAGATTTCGAGTCTCCCGAAGAACATGCAAAGGCTCAACACCCATTTCGCCAGGATTGAGAGATGGGCATAATTCCCCATTGGACCCACCGATCCGAACCCTGGACCTTCATTCGTCAGGCAAGCGGCAACCGCACTCAAAGCAACCCCCGGTTCCAATCCTGTGAGAATCAGGACAATGGACGAATTGAAAAGAACGCCCAGGAAAACGATGAGAAACACGCCGATGGTGATTATCGTCTCTCGCTCCACCGGGACACCATTGTACCGTACGGGTAAGACAAGCCTTGGGTGAACAAGCTTCTTGATTTCCACAAACAGGCTCTTAATCATGAGCAACACCCGCACCTCTTTCAGACCTCCCGCGGTCGAACTTGCACAACCTCCCAGAATCATCAGCAAAAGAAGCAAGCCCTGGGCAGCATAAGGCCACTGGGCAAAGTCCGCCGTGGCAAAGCCCGTGGTCGAAAAAACCGTCATGACACTGAAGGCCGAGGACCGAAGCGAATGCAGAATGT
Source organism: Bacteroidota bacterium (assembly GCA_035286705.1). Taxonomy (GTDB): domain Bacteria; phylum Bacteroidota; class Ignavibacteria; order UBA10030; family UBA10030; genus JACPLA01. Next base: position 1,061 of record DATECW010000093.1, on the reverse strand, counting down.
CCCCGTTGTAGGTGGTTCCGGTCACAATGGCCATGACAACGGCAAGTGCGACGAGATAACTCACGAGATAGAAGATGAATTCGTTATCCCTGAAGATTGCGCGGAGCCCGCGTTGAAAAGAAATGTATATCAGGGAAAAATTGCAGCTTCCGACGAACATGAAGACAATCACAACGGACTCGACATATGCGGAATCAAAAAAACCGATACTGGCATTCTTGGTCGAAAAACCGCCGGTTGCAATCGTCGAAAACGAATGGCAAACGGCATCGAAGAGCGGCATTCCCCCAAGCATGAGGAGGGCGCTCTCTGCAGCAGTAATGGAGAAATAGAGAACCGAAAGAATCCTTGCCGTTTCGACAATGCGCGGAGTCAGTTTGTCCTTCGTGGGCCCGCTTACTTCGGCCTTGAAGAGCTGCATCCCTGAAACACCAAGAAACGGCAAGATCGCAAGTGACATAACCATGATCCCTATTCCCCCCAGCCAATTCGAGAGGGCTCGCCAAAACAAGATTCCATGGGGAATGATCTCGACATCCGTGATAACCGAGGCACCTGTTGTAGAGAAACCGGAGATCGTTTCGAAGAATGCATCGGTGAAGGACGGCAGCACACCGGAAAGAATGTAGGGAAGAGACCCAAACACCGAGGCGGCAATCCAAGAGAATGTAGCAATGGCAAAACCTTCCCGCGTCCTCAGTTCTTGACGGGGAAAGTGGCTCACGATGCCGGAGAGGAGTAAGCCCGCTCCGATGGCCGCCAGAGCCGAAAGAAGAATCGCCTTCGCGTCTCCGTCTCCAAAGAAAAGAGAGACCGGGAGTACGGCCAGAACAGCCAGACCTACAGCGACAATCACAAAACCGAGAAGATAGAGAATGGTAACAAAGCGAATTTGCATAGTTACAGTACGACGAGTGGTGGGGCAATTCTTCCTTCAGTGACAGAGATAATCGTAAGAAAGGCCGGGTTCGCAAACCATTCAGAACACATAAAAACTCGGCCTGCAACTTTTTACATGTTCTTTATGTCCGGCCTCTTTTCTTCGAAATCCCTGAATGAAG
>DATECW010000092.1:0-2182 GCA_035286705.1 Bacteroidota bacterium | reverse complement strand
GTTCGAGACAAACAATCCCAGCCGCCGCTTTCTTGACCGAATGTGATCCATGCTGAGGTTGCTGACGATGGTATAGAGCCAGGTTGTGAATTTTCTCGACTTGTCGTACTCGCCCAGATGCTGCCACACTCTCACAAATGCTTCCTGAACAATATCCCGCGCTTCGGGCTCGCTGCATAGAAATCTGAACGCAAGCGCGTAAGCATACGATTGCGTGGCCCGTACGAGCGCGCCGAAAGCAGAGGAATCACCGCCCGATGCAGCCGCGGCAAGACGTGCAATCTCATTATCCGACAGATCCTTCGGTCGCCTGTTCATAGGCCCTGGTGACAGTGATACGATTGAAACGGAAAGAGGTTAAAAACAGATCAAGATGAAGGTCGATGGAAATTGGCGAAAAAAGAGAGGAAAAGGAGAAAAGAAAAGGGGGGCAGTCCGGAAGAATCGTGGACGTACCCCGCCAAATTCGAACTTTCTGAGGTTCTATTTGATCAGGACGAGTTTTCGCGTCGTCACTATCGTGCCTGTTTCAAACCGAAGGAAATAGATTCCGCTTGGACGCGATGCAGCGCTCCATCTGAGCGTATGCCACCCTGAAGATGTTCTCCCGGCTGCCAGCACATCCAGTTCTTCGCCAAGAATGGAGAAAATACTAAGGCGAACGTTGGACTCCGACGGAACATAATATCGGATGTCGGTCGATGGATTGAATGGGTTCGGATAATTCTGGTCAAGCATGGGAGTGAGCGGCAAGGGGCGATCCCTCTCGACTGAGACAACACCTGAAGATGTCACATATTGAATTGGACCGTCCAGCAAAACGTTCCCCGTGTCCGCTTGAGTGTTGTCGGATCCGACGACAAGCAATCCCCCCGTTTCTGTGACATACTTGAATTCTTTGTACTGGTACGGCAGCTCTTCGACGAAACGAAAGCGGAGACAATTGACCGTGACGCTGCCCGGAAGCTTCAGTGTTCCCCACCCATCAACAACGACCGTCGACGTAATGCTATTCGAGCCTGTGTTGAAAGGGCTCCCCGACGCATAAGCCGTATCCGTTATCGTGCTTGTTTGTCTAGTCGAATCGCCGAACGTTATGGGAAACTTCACAAAGAGCTCGTGAGGATTGGAGTGTGAAACTTCAACGGTATCGCCGACAAAGTAATTGTAATGACCGCCCTGGGTCATTGAGGAATTCTCGAAGTAGATGATCGGTTGCTCATATCCCGAACCCTGTTTGGGAAGCTTGAATGTCATTCCCCCCGCCGCATATCGCGATGCAAGGTAGGGATAGTATGAGATATTTCTCACCGTATCGTTAGTCAAATCAGCGAATTGAAGATTGCTGAAGTCGTACGTATTCGATCCCCCCTTTTTCCCGACGTTGATCATCGTTCGCGTCGACAGAGTGTCAATCTGAAACTTCATGATCCTCCCAGCATCGAGAGTCTGCTGAAACGTAGCCTGACTGACTGTAATCTGCGCTTCAACGCGCGCCGCAAAGAGAGCCAAGAAGAAGACTGCCGTAGCAAACCGCAAGATTCTCATGAGAAGACCTTTCAAAGATTGAAAATGGTTCCCGCCATGCACAGGAAGAATGTATTAAATTACTTCTTGTCTTTCGTTTCCGCAATATCGTGAAATGATGATTTTTTCGCAGTCATTCAGTTCCATATGATTTGGGCGAAATCCGGGCCTTTCGTTTCTTCCGGAGAATGACTAAGTTGTGCTGTCTGTCACTTTGTTTGCCCTTCATCCTTCGCGGTCACATCATGAAGTCCACATCCTTCCTTTTCAAGACTCTTGCAGCCTCCATTGTTCTTCATCTGCTTGTCCATGCTCAGACACAGGTTCAACTCTCGCGGTTTGTCGGGTCGTTCGAGTACCGCTCATTGCGTACAGAGGGAACTCTTGAATCACGAGAGTCCGAACTTGCAGCCGACTCAGGCTCCATCGTCGTGGCCGAGAACAGGAACAATCCTTCAGCGCGCGGGATCAGAATTCCCATCGTACGAATCCTGTCGCCGGACACAACTGCCACTGTTCCCGTCTTCTGGCTCTCGGGCGGACCGGGCCAGTCGAATCTCCATTCCTTTGCCTACGATTATTTTCTCTCAAGGCATGATCACGTCATGGTCGGTTACCGCGGCGTGGACGGGGAGGTTTCGCTGGATTGTCCCGA
>DATECW010000091.1:0-7652 GCA_035286705.1 Bacteroidota bacterium | reverse complement strand
CCGTTGCCGATCGTGTGTTGACCACGCTGAAGTTTCTGTGGTACGCGCCGCAGAGCGATCACCCGAAACAAGCAACTGGCTACAAGGGGTTCTTCTATCATTTCCTCGATCCTGAAAGTGGCCTGCGGTTCGAGAAGGTCGAGCTCTCGACGATCGACACGGCACTCTTGCTGGCAGGAATCCTCATGTGCCAATCATACTTCGACCGTCAGAACCGGGCCGAAAAAGATATTCGCGCGTATGCCGATTCCGTCTATCGGCGTGTCGATTGGCGGTGGGCGCAGTCGAGGCCTCCGCGGGTAGCGTTAGGATGGTATCCCGATCGGGGATTCATCGAACATGACTGGAAGGGCTATGATGAAGCGATGATTTTGTATATCCTTGCGCTCGGTTCTCCAACATACGGGATAGAACCTGAGGCGTGGGGAGCATGGACAGAGACGTATGTGTGGGCGAGCTATTACGGGGCCGAATTCGTCAGCTTTGGGCCTCTCTTTGGACACCAATACTCGCATTGTTGGATAGACTTCCGTGGAATTCAGGATCCGTACATGAAAGCGAAGGGGATCGACTACTTCGAGAATGCGCGACGTGCTACGTATTCTCAACGGGCGTACGCGAAGGAAAATCCCCGAAAGTACCGGGATTATTCAGAAAACATTTGGGGATTGACGGCGTGTGACGGTCCGGGAGACAAGGCCTTCGCGGTGGACGGGCAAAAGAGGCGATTTCTGGGGTATGCCGCACGCGGAGTTTCCTTCGACTGGGTCAATGACGATGGAACGATCGCTCCGACGGCCGCGGGGGGATCGTTGGCGTTTGCCCCGGAGATCAGTCTGCCGGCGCTCAAAACGATGCGAGAGAAATACGGCTCACAGCTTTTCAGAGAGTACGGTTTTGCGGATGCATTCAATCCGACCTATATAACACCGTCAACTCCGAACGGATGGTTCGATGTAGATTATCTGGGAATTGATCAAGGGCCCATAGTGATCATGATCGAAAACCTGCGCTCGGAGTTCATCTGGAAGACTATGCAGAAGAATCCTTACGTCGTTCGGGGATTGAACAGAGCCGGCTTCACCGGCGGATGGTTAGAAAAGTCCAAAGGGAATTGAATTGTAAGGAATGACATTTGTCCGAACCGAACGTATTCTCTTCCGATAGCGCGAAAGTCCGAAATGAATTCTCGCTGAACGGCCTTTGGGAGCTTCAAGCCGGAAGCGGGGAGAAGCGTCCACAGAAATACCTGAGCGTCGTTCCTGTACCGGGGCTAGTTGATCTTGCAGTCCCTTCATACAACTGGGACGAGGTTGATTACCATTGGTATAGAACGCATTTCACTGTTGACGATGATGAGATGCCGACGTTGGCGTTCCTCAGGATCAACCAGGCCCAATTCGGAACGGTCGCGTGGTTGAACGGCAAGGAGATAGGTTCAAGCATCAGTTGTTACACTTCTCAGGAGTACCGGATCGATTCCGTACTCAAGCTCAACGATCTCAACGAACTGATCGTTCGGATCGGGGCAAAGGGGACGCTGCCTCCGGAGAGTGCAGTGGGGAAGGACCAGGAGAAGGAGCGATTCATCCCCGGTGTGTGGGGCGATGTCTCGCTGATGTTCTGCGGCAATCCCCGCATTCAACATGTTCAGATCATTCCCCACATCGACAAAGCCATTGCCGAAGTGGTCGTTACACTTGAGAATACCGATTCATCCCCGAAGAACGTCTCACTCTCTCTCCGCGTTTCTGAACGAGCATCGCGCAAGTTCGCCTCAGAGCGATTCGTCAAACATGTCGAAACGCCTGCATCTCAACTGGCAACAGCCACGTTCATGGTCCCGATCGAGAACGTGCAGCTTTGGTCGCCGGATTCTCCGTTTCTCTATGAACTGGAATCGGCCGTCAGCGATGAAGACGGTCCAGCCGACCTGGTTGTCACGGTTTTTGGAATGCGGAAATTCGGAATCACGGGGAAAGGATTCTTTCTGAACGGAAAGCGAATATTCCTGAAAGGGGGGAATATTGCATTCCATCGATTTCTATCGGACAAGGAACGGATGCTCCTGCCATGGAATCGCGAGTGGATCATGCGGGCGCTTATTGAAATTCCAAAAGAACATCATTTCAACTTCTTTCGGAATCATCTCGGACAGATGTACAGCGCCTGGTATGATATCGCGGATGAACACGGGATGCTCATCCAAAACGAATGGCACTTTTGGGGAGCGACAGGGAGCACAAAGCAGATCTCAAAAGAATTCACCGAATGGATTAGGGACAACTGCAATCATCCCAGTATTATCATGTGGGACGCCTTGAATGAGTCATCCGATGAACATGTTCAGCAAGAGATCGTACCGAGGATGAAATTACTCGATCCCACGCGACCGTGGGAGTCGGTGGATTTCGTCGAAGAGCACCCATACATCTACTCTTTGGGGCCGGTTTTGAATAACACGCGGTTTGGATTTACGCGGGCACTTGAGGACATTGAGAACTCCGCAACTCCAACTATGCTTAATGAATTTGTCTGGTGGTGGCTCAACAGCAATGGGGAGCCCACTTATCTTATGAAAGGTGTCACCGAGCGCTGGCTTGGACCAGAGAGCTCGAAGGGAGAACTGCTTGAGCATCAGGCATTTCTCGCCCAGGAATTGGTCGAGCTGTTCCGAAGAATGCGGGTGGATGCCATTCAGCCTTTTGTGTATCTCAGCAACAATAATGGACCCACTGCGCATTGGTTTCTCGGACCCATTGAACAACTTAAGCCGAAGCCGATCCTCGCGGCTCTCAAGAATGCATTTGCCCCCTTTGGTATCAGTCTGGAATTGTGGGACCGCCATTTTTTCACCGGGGAAAAGCGATTAGTGAATACCTGGGTGTTCAATGATGAACCGCAGGTGAAGGAGGGTATGATCCGATACGGCGTCACCGATTCGAGCGGGGTCTGGGTCTGGGAAAAGGAAGTTCCCGTCATCGCGGCACCGTCAGACGCCCAAGAACTTTCCCTCGAATTCGAATTCCCTTCAAGGCCCGGCGTGTATCACGCGAGCGTGGAGTTGCACGATCGGGGTTCGGGGAGGCGCACGTCGGTGAGCCGGAAGGTGGCTCATGTGTTGAGTACGATTGCGGCTCCCGGAGATCATGCGGGAAAATATCTTGCCATACTCGAGCGATCCGGCGAGTACCGCTCATTCTTCGAAGGGCACGGCATCCGGGTTTGTGATGTTGTGACCCAGCCCCTCGGCAGTTGCGGGGCAGTCGTTATCGGAGAAGGTGTAACGGAGTCTCTGCGAACCGGAGAGTTTCTGGACCGACTCTCGAACTACGTATCGGGCGGTGGATATCTCGTCATTATTGAACCTGAGTTTGGAATTCAAGCGAAGTGCGTACTCCCTGTGTTGAGGGACCTTGACATTGTTATTGAACCGAGAGAAGATGCTGATCGAGGAGGATACGATTCGTATGTTTTCGCTTCAGACTTGCTGCACCCGCTTTGGGTGGGTATTTCCCGGGAACATCTGAAAATGTTCAACGGTGGATATGGCGGAGAAGTGGTGTCGCAACATAACCTCGTTCCTAGCGTGGAGCCGATTGTACACGCCCGCTCCGGCATAGCACTGGCGATCCCCGCAATAATGGAGATTCCGTACGGGAAAGGGAAGGTTATCATATCCCGTCTCCAGACCCGTGGACGTTTGTCAGGGAATGAAAGCACGACGAATGCGTTCGCGCGAAGACCAGATCCGGTTCTGCAGCGCTTCATGCTCAACCTCCTCCGCTACGCCTTTGCATGGTCAAACCCAGTGCCTACCATGGCGATGAAAAATGCTTGAGCAAGCTCAACTGTTGGCAACCTCTAAGCGCTTTCTCTGGTGTGCCGTGCTGATTGTTGTGGCAGCTTCATGCAGGCATGAACAAGGCTCGGAGGTCCTGGTCACTTTTTGGGCAATGGGTGCGGAAGGTGAACGTGTACAGACGCTGATACCGGAGTTCGAGCGTCGAAATCCGGGGATTCGAGTAAAAGTCCAGGCGATCCCGTGGACAGCCGCTCATGAGAAGCTCTTGACGGCGTACGCGGGTACCTCAACGCCCGATGTTGCCCAACTTGGGAACACGTGGATCCCGGAGTTCACAACGCTCGAGGCTCTTGAGAATCTCGACCCGTGGATCGGTGAGTCTACGGTCATTCGGAACGCCAACTACTTCCAGGGTTTCTGGGAAACAAATGTCATTCAGGGGTCGGTGTACGGTATCCCATGGTATTGCGACACCCGCGTGCTCTTCTACCGAAGAGATATTTTGACGCATGTCGGGTATCCCTCCGGTCCGGCAACGTGGGATGAATTGTTGGAAGCTTCTGTGAAGATCAAGGCCATGGATAAGAGTGTAGATCGGTACGCAATCTTTCTCCCCACCAATGAATGGAACGTTCCTGTCATCATGGGACTTCAGGCCGGGTCACCCATTTTGAAGGACCGTCATCAATACGGCGATTTCTCCGGGACGGCGTTTAGAAAAGCATTCGAACTGTATATCGACCTATTTCGAAAGGGTCTCGCACCATCCGGCCTTTCCCAAATGACCAATGTATATCTCTCGTTTGCGGAGGGGTACTTCTCCATGTATGTTACAGGCCCATGGAATGTCGGAGAATTCCGCCGTCGAATGCCCGCGAACTTGCGAGACCAATGGATGACAGCTCCTATCCCCGGTTTTGCAGGGAACATTCCAGGTATCTCGCTTGCCGGCGGATCAAGTCTGGTGATGTTTAAGTCGTCCACGCGAAAGGCGGAAGCATGGAAATTCATAGAGTTTCTTTCGGAGCCGGAACAACAGGTTGCCTTTTATCGTCTCACGGGCGACCTTCCGCCGGGAATCAAAGCGTGGGAGGATACCGTGCTCGTCAACGACCCTCATCTCAGGGCATTCCGAACCCAACTCCAGCATGTCGAGCCCACACCGAGAATTCCCGAATGGGAACAGATCGCGATAAAGGTTCAGGAATACGCTGAAGCAGTTTCCATGAATCGGATGACGGTAGACCAAGCTCTTGCCGCGCTGGATCGCGATGCCGACCGAATTCTCGAAAAACGCCGCTGGCTTCTTGCTCAGGAATGAAAGTTCCGTTTCTTCATAGCACTGCCCGCCGATTCGGGCACCTCACCTCAGCGATTCTCTTCCTCGGTCCTGCTCTCATTGCCATAACGTTTTTCTTCGTAATTCCCGTTGTTGCGGCGTTCTTCATGAGCTTCACAGATTTCGATATATATGCTCTCGGCGATCTTGGTCACCTGAGATTTGTCGGATTGATGAACTATGCGCACCTGTTTGAAGACCCTCTTTTCTGGAAGGCCCTCCAAAACACAGTGTATTTCGTGGTAGCCGGGGGTCCGCTCTCCGTTGCCGTTTCTCTTGTTGCCGCCCTGCTCCTTCATTCTCGGCTTGTTCGATGGAAGGGATTCTTCCGCATTGTGTATTTCATTCCGGTGGTAACGACCCTTGTTGCAGTGGCGGTGGTGTGGCGAGCAATATATCATCCGAGATTCGGTTTGCTGAATTATGTCCTGGGGTTTGTGGGGATCGATGCGATCGATTGGTTAGGTGACCCCGTTTGGGCCATGCCTGCAATCATTCTTCTCGCAGTCTGGAAGAACTTCGGCTACAACATGATCATTTTCCTGGCGGGATTGCAAAGCATTCCGGGTGAATTGTACGAAGCTGCGCGCATCGATGGCGCCACTCCGTTCAATCAGTTCCGAAACGTGACGCTTCCCTTGCTCGCGCCGACATCGCTCTTCGTTGGCATCATTACGATGATCGGATATTTCCAGCTCTTTGCTGAGCCCTATGTGATGACCCAAGGAGGGCCATCCTACGCAACCCTCAGCATCATCTTGCTCATGTATCAGCACGGCTTCCGCTGGTGGAGTATGGGCTATTCCACCGCGATCGCATTCGTTCTGTTCGCCATCGTGCTTGTCGTGACCATGATCCAAATGAGGATGCAGAAAGGACTCAACGATTGATGCGTAATGTCCAGAAAGTGCTGATCCACGTCCTGATGTTCGGGCTTGCCGCTGTGACTGCCGCGCCGCTGATATGGATGGTCTCGGCGTCGCTGATGCCTCCCGGCGGGGCAAGTTCATTCCCGATTCGCCTCATCCCCGAAGTTTTCACTTTGGAGCACTACGAAGTTCTCTTCACGCGGCTCAATCTGGGCAAGTACTTTCTTAACAGCACACTTCTTGCGCTCAGCATTACGTTCATTTCGCTCCTCATCAATTCGATGGCCGGATATGCCTTTGCAAAATTCCGTTTTCCAGGTCGGGACCCGCTGTTCAGGTCCCTGCTGACCGCGTTGGTCATACCGGCTCAGGTTACAATGCTTCCGCTGTTTCTCATGCTCAACAAGATGGGGCTGATCAACACATACTGGGGTGTCTTGATTCCGGGAATGGCGAGCATCTTCGGCATTTTTCTCATCCGGCAGTATGCACTTTCTATTCCGGACAGTCTCATTGAGGCTGCCCGGATGGATGGCGCCAGCGATTTCCGCATCTATTGGAAGATCATCTTGCCACTGTGCAGGCCGATTCTGGTCACCCTCGGCATTTTCACATTCATGGGGACATGGAATGATTTCCTCTGGCCGTTGATCGTGATGACCGATGATTCCATGTATACACTCCCCGTCGCCCTGGCAAACCTCTCCGGCGAACATGTGCAGGATACCGAGCTCATGATGGCCGGTTCGGTTCTCACCATTCTTCCCGTTATACTCGTCTTTATGGTCGTTCAACGGTACTACATCCAGGGGATCATGATGGGAAGCGTCAAGGGGTAATCGCATGAAGCCGGCCGCCTGCTTCATCCTTCTTCTCATATCTGTTTCCGCGTTTGGCCAAAAGAAAGTTCTGGACACGTTCGACCTCCTTGAGGGATGGAACGTCCATGCTTCTGACGGCGTCGTTGTTACGATCTCTCGAGACACTGGTAGGACAGGGAAAGCCGTTCGCATGGACGTCGTGTTTGCGGTCGGTTCCGGATATGGCGGAATACACAAGAAATTTCCCATTCGCCTGCCGGCCGGATACCAGTTCTCGTTTGACATCAAAGCTGAATTTCCCACCAACAATTTCGAGTTCAAGCTTATCGACACTACAGGGCAGAACGTGTGGTGGCTTAACAAGCGCAACTTCACATTTCCCGCAGAATGGACAACGATCCGGATCAAGAAACGGCACATCTCGTTCGCGTGGGGTCCATCGAATGCCGGGCTTGAATCCATCGGAGGCGTTGAGTTCATTGTCGCCGCTGGATCAGGGGGCAAAGGAACGATCTGGCTGGACAACTTCGTTCTTGAGGCTCGCGACGACAATCCGATTCTGGAAGAGCCAGTCGTGAGTGCATCCACTTCGCAACGTCAGGCTGGGCTCTCGCTCGACGGCGATCTTTCCACTGCGTGGAAGAGCTCTGCCCAGCCGTCACAGCAATGGATGATGATCGATTTCCGGCGACAAAGGGAATTCAGTGGATTCGTTATATCCTGGGATAGTCTGGACTTTGCACGTCAGTTCCACGTTTCTGTTTCGGATGACATGAAAGAGTGGACGACGGTGCACAACGCGCATGATGCTCGCGGAA
>DATECW010000090.1:0-12402 GCA_035286705.1 Bacteroidota bacterium | reverse complement strand
AAGAAGGACGAGAAGGAACGAAAGAAGTGTTTTCATGGTGTGGGTTGTATTGAATGAGAGAAGACGGATCCTAGTGTCGAGTGTCAGAGATTCCTTTAATAAGTCGCGAGCAGCTTTCGGACGAATTCTGACTGTTTTGAGCAATCTTAGGGAACGAATTTATTCAAGGAACTTGCAGCTCGAGACACTAGAACAGTATCTGAAAATAGTATACAATGAACGTCATGACAAAGAGCGGGGCAGTGGCAAGCCCCGGAACATAGTGCTTCGCAATTCCCCACCATACCATGTGCCAGAGTCCGTTTTCGATTGAATGAAAGAGCTGAATCGCAATGAGAATCGTGAATGTGGTTTCGATGCCCATCAGCGTTCAGGCGTTTCCCGCAGGAGGTACAGCCGATTGTCTTCAACCCGGTACAACAGAGGGGCGACCAGAATCTTCGGGTACCGTTGCCGAAGGCGTATGACTTCGCTCAGAATGAAATCTATTTCGTTTCCGATCTCAAACATGGGCGCGAAATGATGAAAATGCTCTTCAGCCGATTGCCGTTCCCAGCCCGCAGTCTTTGTTAGTCCCTGCACAAACTGGTCCTTTCGGGAAACGAGATTCACCATTCCGCACTGCGTATGCCCGATCAGCGCAATGCTGCGAACGCCGCCGACGGCGATGGCATAGGACACCTTGAACTCGCTGTATCTCAGATTCGCACCGCCGGCCCGAAGAATGTACGCGAAATTGTCGGGAATATGCAGGTGCTTCCGGTTGTCCATGCACATCCCGATCAAAAGCTCGGCGTTCGAATAGGTGTCGAACTCACGGTGAAGATTGTGACATTCGAGGAGCAGGCCGATCGGCGTGTCCCGGTATTGGGGGGGGATCGCTTCTCTGGAAGCTATGCTCAGTAGTCGGTTCATGGAATTCTCGTCGTCATCGGTGATTATCGCACCCCCACAAGATTCGAGTACGCAATCTCGATCAATCGCATGGATCGCTGGGAGATGCGGCCGGGGATGAATTCATGTCCAACAATGAATGTTAGGATTTCCTGGCGAAGAGTGTTGATGCAACATACAAACAGACTAATCCAAAAGGGACGACAATGGCTACCTCTCTGAGAGACGCGCTCTGAGTCCAGGTGTATCCAAAGACCTCAAATGGAAACGGATGCCATAGTCGATACACATGGATCGATCCGATGGTGATATGCAGGAGGCCGGACGTCATTAAAGCAGAGACTCTGAGCTTGAGGATCCCAATGGACATCAAATTGAGGGCGATCAACAGCGTGTAGATGAACAAACTCACATAACTGTCTGTCGATGTGAAGCTCCAGCTTCCGACAACGAAGGAGGTTCCGGTTTCAAGCCGGTAGTAATGGCAGGCCCAATGGGGCATCCAGGAACATGCGCTAAGGCCAAAGAAGAGAGGGATGATGTTTCCCTTGAATTGCTCTTTCATGCGTTATTCTCCCCGACTTGGCTGCCTAAATATGTAGTCTGGTGAACATTGCACCATTTCGGCTTCACCTTCTGAAATGGAAAATGACCTTGTACTCCCTCGTGTATTGTATGTCGAGAATCCAACCTGCATTGGAAGCCCGATCGCGCCAGATGGTTTCAAAAATCTGCTTGTAGTCGTCGAGCGAGATTCTGGGCTTCAGGTGGGCCGCCGTAAAATAGAGAGCAAAGAAATGCGTGGTCAACTCGACAATCGCCTCCTTTTCTTCGAGTTTTATGAGCATCACATCGTTGCCGCGCAATTTCTCCTGTTCCCAACAGAGATAGAGAATGAATGCTTTCTGCGGAGCGGCGAAGGGCACCCAGGTTTTTGCACCCACAAAGTATCCACCGCCATCTTTCAGCAAGCCAAGTGCAAATTCCTTTCCTTTTTCCTTTGCAACGGGGAGATAGAAATTCATGACGACGAAAGACCAATAAATTTCCTCGCGGGCCCAATTTTTCTGCTGGTCGGAGATATCGGGAAAATCTGACGCCGGAAGCGAGTGGACCTTGTCGAGCCGGATGAAAACCGCCTCTAGATGCTGGAAGTACCACTGGGAGTCTTCGGTTACAAATGAAAAACAGTACGAGATCTTCTGGCCTCTCGTGGACCATGGAATGATGTACTGAATTCGATCGTCAATCCGGATAACCTCAGGTTCCACAGTCCAATCCTCGGGCGCTGCTTGCGTTCTGACAGAATCCAGGTATCCGAGCAGAATTGGTTTGTACTCATCACCAAGCTGTTTGTGCGGACGAATCCTGTCAACACTCATCTTGCCGCTTTTGAGCGCACCGATGAATTCGTTCCAGATGCGGAGATCGCTTTGACACAAGGCGATATCATAGCAGGAAGCACAGCAAACAACAATGAAGAATGTCAGAAAAACTCGATTTATCATGATGACACCTTAACGAAGAATCCCACAAAGAAATCAAGGGCGCATGTGGGGCTTTGGTTCCAATCCGTCGATCATCGTCGCATCGATCCAATAGATGTCAAAGTTGCCGCTCCTGTTGCTGCCAAAGAAAAAATACCTGCGATCGGGAGAGAGGTACGCAAATCGTTCTGATGAACCCGTGTTGACAACGCTTCCCATGTTTCTCGGCGCAGTCCAGGAGCCGTCGGTCGTGTGGAAGCTGATATAAAGATCTGTGGAACCGAACCCGCCCGGCCTGTTGGATTCAAAAATGAGGAAGCTTTCGTCGGGAGCCACGTAGGGACAATCTTCGTAGTGTTCAGTATTGATTGAATCCCTCAGCTTCTGCGGCCTTGTGTATCGTCCGTTCTCACTTCTTGAGCGATAGATATCGTACGAACCGGTCTTATCGCTTCGCTGGGCCATGGAATACAGGGTTTCATCGTTTGTCAGCGAAAATCCGTACGTATCAAGTGAATCGAAGCCGATCGCTTTCGGTTCAAGCCATTCATTCCCCTTTCTTCCTGCAAGCCAGACGTTCCTGTTCTTTGGCTCCTCATTCCTCGCACGAGGACGATCGGAGGTGAAATAGATCCTCTTCCCGTCGAGAGAGAAGGTTGGATAGAGATCGCCGCTCGTCGTATCTGAAAAGGAGGCAATACGAGGCGATGTCCATTGGCCGTTCACTTTTTGCATGAATCGTATCACTTCACGCCCGATGATGTCTCTGATGCGAACACTCCAGTAGACCTCATTTCCGTCGGGTGAGAACGCCGGAGAGCTATGCTCGTGGTCGCTGGTGGAAATGATTCCCGGCGCAAAAAGCTCGGCTTGCACTCCGGGCGGCTTCAGGCCGTAATAGTCCCAGCGGGGCGAAGGGAGGCCTTTTTCCTTTTCTTGTGCAAATGTGCCGACCAAAGAAAGACTCAGAATGAAAAGAAACGAAAGGAACTTCAGCATTGACTGAACCTTTGGGGCTTGGAGGACATCACAGGGAAGAGAAGATAGGAATCCCTTCATCATCATTCAACCGGAGAAAAGCCATGAGGACCTCTTGAACCGGACCTCCTCGCAAGGGATATGAACCGATGGGAACTCATGTTGCCATTGGTTGATAGCAGAGAAGGACAACTCCGCTCTTCAATGTCCTTGTCATTGTAAGTTTCAGGTCCAGCTTCTGCTTGATGTCTTTGAAGATCGGTGTGCCATTACTTATGACAACGGGGTCCACCATAATCTGATATTCATCGATCAAACCCTGTTCTGCAAATTGGGTCATAATGCTTCCGCTGCCGAGCAGAGTCATATCATGCCCGGGCATCCCCTTCATTCTCCTTATTTCTTCCACAATATTGTCCTTCACCAGCCTCGTATTGTTCCACTCAGCCTTCTTCAGCGTCCTCGAAAAGACAATCTTGTCTGCACTATTCATTCCTTCGGCGACTATCGGGAAATTCCTGATCGCGTCCGGAGTCGGCCAAAAGCTGAACATCATTTCATAGGTCACGCGTCCAAAAAGAAGTGTATTCCCTGATTTGAGCCCCTCGACTGAGTATTCATTCTCTTCTGCGCCATGCCTGTGCCAGCTGATGTCTTCATTTGGCCCCTTGAAGAACCCGTTGAGTGTTACGAAATTGAATGCGTTGATCTTTCGCACATTGACCTCCTGTAACCTCTTTGGAATTTATCTCTGGTTGCCCGCATCACGCTGGCTTTCAGCGGAGCGTGCTTCTTATCGGACATCATGCCGGAGGCATCGCCAAACCATAGAGAATGCGCAGGACCGTGTGAGCGAAAAGAAAGATGCTGACCTTTTGGAAAAATGCAGAGAGGCTCACCAGTGCCTTGAGAGAACCCGAGGCGCGGTCGGAATTCCTCTTGGCAAGCTGGATCGGGAAAAACAGGATCGGAATGAGGGCCAGAATGAACGGGACGACGAGCAGGGGAATTGGGATTCCCGATTGCCTGCACACTTCGAGAAAATGTGATTGTCGTTCCGCCGGCTGTGTAAAAAGGACGGCGAAGAGGACGCCGTAGAACGCGAGGAAGTACGAGATATGCTCCCGGATGTTCTGGGTCTGCTGCAGCGCTCCTTCGATGGTTCGTCCCTGCATTGAGGCTTTCGAGAGAAGATAGGAAACGTCCCAGGCGAGGAAAAGGGCAACCGCCGCGATGGCGGTGAGATTCGTCTGCAGGATGGCCCCGAGAACTAACAGCAGGAAGCTCAGGACATACGCGGCGAGATTCCAGGGCTTTTCAAACATGGTAGTTGCCTACTTGATCCGTCGGTACGTCGTTTCGACACCCTTGGCTTCCGCTCCTTCAGGTGTAATGTTGTAGGCCGTGATTGTCAAATGATCATCGTCTAGCAATTCGTATTCCGTTCTCCATCCCCATTTGGGCTGATTCTCCGCGTCGTAATTGCCCCGCACGGCGAAGCCTCGCTCGGTCGCCTTCCCCTCCGAAAACATGATTGCGTAGTTCATATGAAAATCGTCCACCCACGAGGTTTGAAACGCCTTCGTGACGGAATTGAATGCGATCATCTCTTCGCCGCGCCGCCGCTTTCCCTGGATCATCCCCTCATACGAATGACGGAGGAGCTGAACATCAAACACTCGTGTGATTTCGCCGGCTACCTTTGACTCGTCGGCAAGCTTGCCCGGCTCGAACCAGGTTCGGCAGGTGCCCTCCCATTTCCCAATCATCTTTTCGAACAGGACTTTCTGAGACATGCCGGCCTCCTTGACCTGGTTATACCGATCGACGTTCGTGTTCTGTGCCAGTGCGGACAGGCCGCACCCGATTACTGCAATCGTCAAAGCAATAACTCTCAGGGTTGTCATGCAATCTCCTATTTGGGAGTAGAGTGTTTTCCGGAGAATAGCCGCGGTTGAAGAATGTAGCTGATAGAAAAGAAAACCTCAACTCTCAGAATCCCTTCTCACCAGAGGCGCCTGGAAAACCGCTCCCGAGGGGAAGGCGATCATCAGGGCGTCGCTGACCGCCGAAGTAAGTCCGACAAAGATCTGAATTGCCGACTGAGATGTGAAGAGGAGTTTTTTCATAGTCATCCAGTGCACATCATCAGTGCGCGGGTGAACCTAGGAAACAACTCCCAGCGCCACCATCACAAACCCGCTTCCGTTGTAGAGCCCATGAATAATGATGCCGAGCCACGTGTTCATCCGTTTCTGCACGACGTACGGCACAAGAAACTCGATCGGCAGAAGAACGATGGCAATGCGCCAGCCGATCCCGACGTGAAAGATCGCCCACAAGAGTCCGTTGAGAATCCAGGCGTTGCGTCCAAGGGCAGCGGCCTGACGCGGCAGAAGGTAGCCTCTCCACAGCAATTCCTCACCGACAATATTGAAGAAGAAATATGGCATCCAGGCGAGGAAGAGCCAATATTCCCCGGGTTTGAGTTTCTCCATCCGCAGGAAGGAGGCATATGAATCCTGGGAGAGGAGATTCATTGAGAGAACTAGATCGAACGCGGTGACAACTAAACCCGTCAGGAGGACGACGGCGAAGAGGCCTCCGAATCCCCAGAGTACGTCCTTTCGGGTAAGAGGTTTGATGTTCAGCGCAAGCAGGATTTCTTTTAACGATTTCGCGTTGGCTTGCTTGCGGGCGGCGAGCAGTGCGGCGGCAAACAGGGCAAGGACAATGATGCCGCTCGCCAGCCACCAGCCGATGAGAGGCCGGACGCCGTACTGTTCGTGGAGGGCGGGAATGCCGTATTGGACCGCGACAAAAAGGGCGAGTGCACCCCCGAGGAAATACAGGAGGGACTCCGAGAGTATCGAGGATTTGGTGTTCATGATTGATCGTTTCAGAAGTCTTCCCGGCCGTACAAGTCGCCGGCAAGATATTTCAATCCGGTATCGACGGCGACCGTCACAACCGTGCGGCCGGGGCCAAGTTCCCGGGCAAGCATGCAGGCTCCGAGCACATTCATGCCGCTCGATGTGCCCGCGAAGATTCCTTCTTCTCTGGCCAGGCGCCAGGCCATTTGGCGCGCTTCGGCCTCGTCGATCCCACGTGCCTCATCATAGAAAGCTTTGTCGAGCAACGGGGGGACAAATCCGATGCCGATTCCCTCGACGTGGTGTGTTCCGCTTGTTCCCTTCGAAATGACCGGAGTGGAGGCCGGTTCAAACGCGATGATACGGGGGGAGGGCTTTTGGGGCCGGAGGACGTGAGCGACACCCATAAGCATGTGGGCGGTACCGACTGAGGCGCAAAAGGCATGAACTGGCCCGTCGATCTGTTCAAGAAGCTCCTGGCCGATCCGCTCGTATCCTTTGGCCGCATCGGAATTGTGCAGCTGGTCGGTGAAGTAGCTCGGTTGTGATTTCGCAATTTCCTGGGCGCGCTGCATCAACTTGGGAATAAGATCCGGGGTAACCTTGCCGCCCTGACTTGGCACAACAGTCAACTGAGCTCCAAAGGCCTTCATCGTTTGCAGTTTCTCTTTCGCAAACGCGTCCGATGACACAACGTGAAAACGATATCCCTTCACGGCGCACACGAATGCAAGAGATGAGCCGGTGCTGCCGCCCGTGTACTCCACCACCGACATTCCCGGGCGGAGATCGCCGCGCTTTTCGGCCTCCTCGATCATTGACAGCGCCATGCGGTCTTTGTACGAGCCGGTGGGATTGTAGTATTCAAGTTTGACAAAAACATCGGCGGAATCGGGAGGCACAACCTTGTTAAGGCGGACCAGCGGCGTGTTGCCTATTGCCTGGAGGACCGAGGGGGCTGTTCTGTTGAACATCGTTGTCTCCGCAAGAATTGAAACACTTGAATGTAACGAGGAAAGTTCAAAAAGGAAAAGACTGCAGGTGCCGGTAGTGTATCAGTTTGCTCGCCCCAGCGAATTTCACTGAGAGCCACGGAGAAAGCAAGAGAGTTTCACATGTGTGTTCCTGAGGTGTTCGTCGTTTTCTCTTTGTCTACTCCGGGATCAACGTTATGACGACATTTCCTCTCTTGCGCCCTGTGTCGATGTACCGGTGAGCCTCGACGATCTGTTCGAGCCGGTAGCGCCGATCGATAACCGCTCTGAACTTGCCGGCCTGAGCCAGCTCCGCGAGGAGACGCAGATCATCCGGGCGCTCTGACGCCGGGCCGGCGATGACCTTCTTGTTGCTCGTCATCGATATCCACGGGACCTGAAGCAGGTCCGACAGGTTGCCCAAGACAAGAAGAAGGCGTCCTCCCTCCTTGAGCGAATTCCTGCTTCTTGAGAACGGGGCTGTGCCGACGGTATCGACAATGACATCATACGTTTTGCCGTTCTTCGTGAAGTCTTCTTTGGTGTAGTCGATGGCATGCGCTGCGCCCAGTGATCGCACCAATTCCGCGTTTGCGCCACTGCAGACCGCGGTTACTTCTGCGCCGAAGTGTTTTGCGAGCTGCACCGCGGCTGTGCCTACTCCTCCGGAAGCGCCATTGATGAGGACTCTTTCGCCGCTTTGGAGTTTTCCCCGCCTGAAGAAGTCCAGGGCTGTTGCTCCGCCGAAAGACAAAGCGGCGGCTTCGTCATAGGAGAGGTTGGGCGGAATTCGCGCCAACGGTCCATCTTCCGGCATGCATTTGTATTCCGCGTAGCATCCCATTGAGGCCCCCGGGTAGGCAAACACCCTGTCACCCACCTCAAACCCTCTTACACTCTTACCAATCTCCTCAATCTTCCCCGCCAGCTCTGTCCCAAGGATCTGTCGTTTCGGCTTTCTCAATCCAAAGAACAGGCGAGAAAGAAACTTGAAACCGGCAGGGACCTCCAAACTCCGCGCCCTCCAGTCTCCCGATGTTACCGTCGTCGCATGGATCTTTATCAGGACTTCGTTTTCTTTGGGGGCGGGCTTTTCGACCTCTTTCAACTCAAGAACATCGGGCGGCCCGTATCGTTGATACAGAATGGCTTTCATGTGTCATCTCATCGAGGTGAGTCAATATGTTGTAAAGCATGCCATGCGTAGTACTTCTGCGTCCGAGTTCAAAAATCAAACATTCCACCGAACTTCACCTGTCCCACTGATCGCCCTGTCGAATCAATCGCCATGGTAATCGTCCCAGACATGTCAAGCACCGTTTCCGCTTTGAGGAGGAGAGTATCCCGATGAGCCACGATAGCAGTGTAGGTCCCATATTCGTCCGATGAGAGGCGATCCGGAATAACGTAGCCTGAATAGGAACCGCCTCCGCCTCTCAGGGGTGCGGGACGATGGCGGTATTGATAGGCGTTTGAGCCAAGAGTCACGAGGTGTTCCGTCATCGCGTCTTTGAGTGCGGCTGTCCTTACTGAGGTGAATAGAATGAACAAACCCATCAATGCTGTGATGAAACTCAGAAAAGTGCCGGACGCGCCGAGCAACCTTCCCAATCTGGTAATTCCGCTTGCAGAAGCGGAGATCGTTCCTGCGCCTATTTTCTTGATGTCTGTCTGTGCCATTCTCCAGGCGATTATCCCAAGAGGAGGCCCTGCGAACAGACAGAATAACTGCAGGTAGCCGAATGGGTTTTGGAGTTTGAAGTAGAGGGGAAGATTGGCCGAACTCATTATGATAATCATCACAATGTTGCTCACGACGGCGACGAAGAGAAGACTACCCAAGGTGAGAATGAATTTTCCTCTGCTTTTCAGCATGGGTCCTCTCGATGGAAAGGACGGTCGAGATTGCTGCATGGTATGCTCCTTTCAAGAGGAAGAATCGTTGTTGGGTTGGTTGGCTGAAGTTGGCACGGCTGTTCGATTATCACTTAGAATAAACTCAAAACAAGTACGAATGGATACAGCACCTTCGCCCAGACGGGAAGATTCACCGGCGGCTCAAAGTCCATTGGGTCATACTTGAATTGTGAATCGTCAGCGACACCCTCATCATAGAAGCTGAGCAAGAGGTGCTCAAGTGCGGGCCGCTGCAGATTGAGGATGTCGCCAACATGCCCCATTTCCCGGAGTATGACCTGCTTCCCGTAGGTAAGGGATGGCAGCAACTCCTCTGTCGCATACTCCGCCGGAGTTGAGAAATCTACGCTTCCGCTGACAAGCAGCGTTTGGACGTCCGATTGCTGAATCCTGTTGAGCCCAGGCGGGACGCGATGAACAGGCCAATGCCCCACTGCACCGCCCGAGATGAGCAACGACAGAGGCGAACCCATCACAGTCGTTGAATCCCGCAATTCCGAAACATAATCAATACCGGGATCAAAGTCGGTGCTTCCCTTTGCAAACAGGTCGCCCCAGATCATCATTGACGGCATCATGAAGTCGTAGGCGCGTTGAAGCATGTACAAGCCGCTGTAGTCTCCTTGTTCGGCCGCACGATAACAATCGAAAACTAAAGCGGCGCTGCGCTTTTGGGACAGCATGGCAAACGTGATCACCCGGATCTTGCCCGGGTCAAGCTTGAAGAGCGACCACCGGGAGGGCATCTTTCCCAGCGCCGTCCGAATCGACTGTGACAATGGACGACCGTCATAGTTGCTCGAATCAGCGGCAAACAATCGGTCATAATAGTCGAGCTGTTCATCAGTCTTCCTCGGACTAAACGTAAAGTGGCCCGGAGGATTCACGCTGATCATCACCGATCTGAACACGACAGCCGGATGAAGGTAGCCATAGATGAGAGCAACTCTCGTCCCGTAGCTGAAGCTGAGGAGATTGATCGTTTCGTACCCGAATCCCTTGCGCGCTGCCTCAAGGTCAGAAACAACACCCGTCATCGTATAGTGACCGATATCGATGCCTCGAGCGGTGAGGTTCTTTGAGAACAATTCGATGGCTTGCGAGAGCGAGTGGAGAGACGCATCGCTCAGCAGATCCCCATCTACACCTTCCATCGCCTCTTCCACTTCCTTGGATCTTAGGACTATCGAGCCATCAACGCCGCGGTAGCCGATGAGGATGAAGTCGTGATTCTGCAGCAATCTACTGAGGCGGAAATAGCTCATGTTTGAGAGACCAGGACCGCCGTTGAGCCAGAAGATGGGTTCGGCCGGAGTCTTGCTGACTGATCGGATACGGAACACAGGAAGCATGTTCTTTCGGGTGAGTGTGTCGGATGGGTTTTCGGTGACGACCAGGAATCCCTCTTCCGTGTCAAATGTTCGGCCGGCGACCTCAACGGTTTTGGGAGCGAGGTAGAGCTTGCCCGGCTTCAGATGGGAGGGAACTTCTTTGATCAACGTGGCACTGCTGCAACCGATCAAGATGGTGCAGCAAACCGCCGAGAGCGCCCGCGTGAAGAAATGGCGGCCTGACATCTGTGGTTGTTCCTTATGTGGATTGATCCGTGCCAATTGCAGCCAACGCTCTCTGGCATCATATCGAAAGCCGTGTTTCTCAGTCAACGATAAGTCTGGAATTGCGCCAATGATCACCAAGGGATCGTCGGGTTGTGTTGCGCATGCGCCGTTCCACTTGCGTTATCGGAACCGAAGCGCGTGATAGATGTTGTCAGTCGTGATCGCAGCTTGGAGAACCTGCAGATCATCGAACAGGAAAAATACATACGCATCGGCAACGTCATCCTTATGCATAGCTGAAATCAGGCAGTTTTGGTAGTCTTTTCCAAAGTCTGAGTTGCAGCGTACGGCGGTTGTTGCACCGGCATCAGCTCCAAACTCCTCCCTTACACTGTTCTCGGGATAGTCTTGAGTATGTGGCTGCTGTCCACCAGAGATGTTAAGGGCCATGGCGATGAGCATGGCGTGATACATTGTATTGACATCGATGCTGGGAGCTTCGTTAGTTCGCCGGATCGGGATGATACGATATCGAATCTCGAGCTTCTTCGTTTGTGACTTGACTGCAAAGTCATAGACCACATCGTCATTGGGCATGACCGAAGTGTGCGCGAACCCGGGCGGCACAGCGAACTGCAGAGAATGTGATCGAATGAGCTCGGAGACACGAGGTGGAAGAGTCTGGCACTTGCCAGCAATGCCGGTACCGCAAAGTAGAACGCAAATGGTGAGAAGTCGCAAGAGTGATCTCATGCTGGCACCTTGAATTAACGGAGACAAATGTTTGGTTTTTTTGACAGCTCTGTCCTTCCAGGAACAAAAAGCAAAGACAATTACGCCTGATGGGCGGCAAATTCCAAGTGGCTGCCTCCTGCCTCCTGCGAGTCACAGAGGCGGGGAGATTTTTTTTCCGGCGTTACTTCAATAATTCAATCGCACGTTCTAATTGTCTATCCCTTTGATGCTTGATGTCTTCTTCAGTTTGTTCCACACGTATCTCGGGCGGTACACCGTTCCATTCGTACGGGATGCCGTCGTACCGGCGAAAATCTTTCAGTGAAATCCGAATCTGCCTGCCGCTTGGAAGGGAGAAATATTCCGGAGCACCTGATCCGCCCCCTGTGGTATCGCCGAGAATCGTGACGGTGGGAATTTGTTTCATCATCTCCGTGAAGTGCTCGGTGGTACTGAAGCATACGCCATTGATGAGCACGACGACAGGATGTGCATAACGGAATGGGCCTCTCGGCTGAAGTTGAGACGCAGGCTGCAGTTGTCCTCCAATATAGACAGCTCCATAGGTGAGCGGGCCGCTTAAGAATCTGCTTACAACAATATCACTGTTGGTTGTCGACCCTCCGCCGTTGTTTCTCACGTCGATGATAAGGCCCCTGGCGTTGCGAAAGTACTCCAACACCGTGTGGAATTCCTGAATCCAGCCTCCCTGTGTGAATGTTGAGAGCCTGATGTACCCAATGGTGTCAGCAAGCATTTCATATTCCATATTCCTGTCGCCTGCGAGCTTCAGTTCTTTGTCGAAATATTTCCGCACGACGAGAGGATTGAAGGCAAACCTGTCGCGTACTGTTCTGGATGGTGTGTAGACTCGAACGTAGTATCCTCCCTTCGTCGTGAGGCCCACGTGGCCGTCCTTCAGTTCTGCGAGCATATTGAAGAGTACGACGAAGAATTCATCCCCTTTGGATTGTTTCGCGCGTGC
>DATECW010000089.1:0-3299 GCA_035286705.1 Bacteroidota bacterium | reverse complement strand
CGCTAGAAACTCCCCACGTATTCGATCTGCAGGACCCTGTTGGCGATCTTGATGTTCTTCTGATTCTGCGTCACGTTTTTCAGATCGAACCCGATCATCAGACCTTCGCCGGCGGAGAGCCTGAAGCCAATGTTGAGATATCCGCGGCCGCGGCCAATCCGCTCATTGTTGTCATTGACGGCAAAATCATACTCGGCAAGAATGGAAAGGATGTCGCCGAGCGACTTTTCGGCAGCAACGTACAGATTCATATCCTTGTCGCCATCCTTGTTCTCCAACGAATAGTTGAATCCGCCATGGAGGCTCAAATGCCCGAGAAGTGCATAATTCTTGCTGGCCACGGCATAGAATCCCGGTGATTTGATCGTGTAGCGTTTCAAACTATCAGCGTCGAGGTAGGGTTCTTTGCCTTGCGAATCGAATCCGATCGCCACTGCGGGCGTCATTGCTGTTTCCTGAATGAGGCGGAGCTTGGCACGAACGCCGGGAAGCGGATTCATTTCGATCTTGTCCGGTCCGATAATTCCCGTGCCGCCATACGAGATGCCAAAACTGAACCGGTCAAAGAGCCCAACGTTGACAGCGGTGAGTACGCCTCCGCGCTGATAGAAGTTCGCACTCACATTGTAATCGGCCCTTTTCAGCATTCCGGCTGTCGGCTTATCGATGACAAACGTCGGTTCAAGGATTCCGGCATCACCCGCAGAGCCCCGTGTTTGGGCCTGCAGCATTGTTCCGACGGTCAGAAGAACGATTGTCGCGGCGGTCAAGTGTCTCAAGGTTTTTCTCCAGGAAGTGACAAGATTAAATATCATCGTCCCCAAATACGCGACGGGCCGTCTTCGGCAGTTCGCGGTCCTTTTCCTTTTCTTCAGGATCAGGTTTTCGGGGAGGGGCATCCGGTGCTCCGTTCGTTCCAACAATACGAAATCCTTCATCAAAGGGTTCATTCATCAAATCCCCGGTCTCCGGGTGAACGGCGGGGCGGGTTGTTGTGAGAGGCAGGATCGGGGTTGCCTGTTTCGATTCTTCCGGAATCGAACGGATTCCGGGTTCACTCAATGGCATCCCTGAACGTAAGGCAAACCGCTCAAGGATCTCCCTGTATTCCTTCTTCAAGTCTTCTTCCGCATACGTCATGACCTGACGCTTCCTGAGGAAGAACTCGCCGTTAATCATAACGTCGCTAACCATTTGTGTTGTCGCCTGTGCAATCAAGTTCGATAATATGGTCGACTGATTGCCGCGCAGCAGCGCGAGCTGGAGACGGAGATCGGACACATCGAGGAACGCGATATCGGCCTTTTTCCCCGATTCGATGGAACCCGTTTCATCCTGCACGCCCAATGCCCGTGCGGCGTTGAGCGTATGCGCCGCAAGGACTGTTCGCGGATCAAGCGCTTCCATGCCCCTCATGCGAACAAGGAGTTGAAGGGCGCGCATGTTCTCGAACGGATCGGGGGCGCCCCAATCGGAGCACAGCGCCAGAGTCATTCCTGCCCCCATGAGCAGATCGAGGGGCGGAACCTCAGAACCTTTTGAGAGAATGGAAGCCGCATTGAGAATCAGCGGTGTCTGTGCCTTTGCCAGGAAGGACTGGTCCCCTTCTTCAAGACTGACACAATGAACGAGCTGAAGCGGAAGCGTAAAGAGACGATACTCATCAAGAATACGGGCAACCGAACGATTGAAATTCCGTTTCAGCGTCTCCAGGCCTCTGCGAGTCTCCCCGAGATGGCTCACAATGGGCCAATGGAATTCGCTCGCCGTACGAAGGGTTGTCTGCAGATTGTACGTCGTCAGATCGTCTTCGCCGGGAAGAACCATGGCATTCCGAACAGACTGAAAGGACTGGATCCTCGCCTGTTCGACCTGTTCCCCGTTGTGTGCGCCGACAAATCCTTTGAGATCCGACCGCTTCATGGCTTCCCGCGCGGCGACAAATGGTGCGTCAAGATTGTCAAAACAGAATTCAGAAATGAAAGTGATTCCCGACTTGAGCGCCGAGAAATAGGCAGCACGATAGAGAACCGTCAATTCATCTTTTCCCGCCTGGCGGTACACATACTTCAGGATATTGCGGGCTCCATGGTCCTTGTGCCATCGGGCCATTGGGATGCCCGTCGTCCAGTTTCGCAGCACAAAGGATTCACCGTGATAGTGGGCATCGATGAAGCCTGGAAACAGGATCTTTTCCGACGCGTCGACGATTTCCGCATTGGGGAAGCGGGCTTTGAAACCGTCTGAACGGTTGCTGATTTCAGCAATCCGGTCATCTTTCACCAGAAGGGCGAAAAATCCCATTGTCCCCTGGCGGTCACAGGCAATGAGAAATCCGTTTTCAATGATTTTTGTTGATTCAGCCATGGTCTACACTTTTCGCCACGTCGTTCCGTCTTTCTTGTCCTCGATAACAATCCCAAGCTCTTTCAGGCCGTCCCTGATCATATCGGAAAAGGCCCATTGTTTTTGACGTCGCGCCTCCGCGCGAAGCTCAATCACAAGCTTCACGATTTCAGCAACCGAGGAATGGTCCGTGGAACCCGTCGATGCTCCCCTACGGGGGACGATACCGAGGATTTCAGTACCATAGGCGTCAACGATACGCTCGATTTCTTTGAGAGACGCCGGCGGCAGCGAGGTACCGCTGACGTATTGGGCGTTCACATCTGTTGCCAGTCGAAAGAGAGCCGCAATCGCTTTCGGCGAGTTGAAATCGTCATCCATCGCCTCCTGCATCTCTTTCTCGTACGGTGAAAAATCGGCCTGAGGTTTGGAAGCCGCCCCGGGTTCTCCCTTGTCGATTCGTTCCCTGAGCTCCCGCACAAAATTCAGCAACTTCTCCAGTCCCGCGTTTGCTCCCTGCATTGCTTCATCGCTGAAATCGAGCGTGCTTCTGTAGTGACTCTGAAGAATAAAGAACCTCACAGCCATGGGATCGAATTTCAGGAACAAGTCTTTCAAGGTAACGAAGTTCCCGAGGGATTTGGACATTTTCTTTCCGTTCACCGTCACGAGATTATTATGGATCCAATACTTCACAAACGGTTTTCCGGTCGCCGATTCACTTTGCGCCACTTCGGCTTCATGATGCGGAAACTGGTTATCCAGCCCGCCGCCATGGATGTCAAACGTTTCCCCCAGATACTTCATTGACATTGCGGAGCACTCGACGTGCCAGCCGGGGAATCCCTCTCCCCACGGGCTGGGCCAGCGCATGACATGTTCCGGTCCCGCTTTTTTCCAGAGGGCAAAGTCCTCCGGATTCCTTTTCTCATCGCGGACACCCACGCGCGTTC
>DATECW010000088.1:0-67095 GCA_035286705.1 Bacteroidota bacterium | reverse complement strand
AAGCGCACTCTCTGGGTCAGGTCGAAGTATATGCATCTCCTCAGGAGGATTGGAAACCGTTTCTTCATTTCAGCCGGGTGTCAAAATTTTCGGAGAATGATATCCGCTATGGGTTGGGATCATATGTGACTCTCAATTATTCCCTCATGGCGCTGGCGCAGGGTATTGTTTCACCGAATGCACGGATTGCTCCCGATATGGATCTGCTGGTCGAGTTGAATTGGGGAGTGGCGGATGGTTTCGAATTGATCGGAGGCTATCGGTATGTGAAATTCGATTCAGCACATGCCCATATTCTTCAACCTGGAGCAACGTGGTACATGACGGGTGATGCCTGGTTGACAGTGAAGGTGTATGTCGGCCTGACTTCTTCAGGCGCCACCACGAATTCCACGACCGCTGCTGTGTACTATTCGCTGGATCCCTTGACAGTGTTGCGCGTTGGTGCCTTCACGGGTACTGAAGCATTTCGGGCGACAACGTTCAATGAACTCTCTGCTCTGAAGACAAGCGGTGGTTTCGCGGCATTGAAATCACGGGTGAGCAAGCCATTCGCAATCGAAGTCCTGTATCAATACACGGCAAGGAACTCGCCGTCTGACTCCCATCTCGCCCTTGTGACACTTTCCTTTTTGTTCTGAGAACAATGCTTTCGATCGAATTCCTTATTGTCATTGCACTTGCCGTGGGGGCGACATTCTTTGTTATCGTGGTGAGTGTTGGCCTGATTATCAACAAGTGGATCGAACTCCGTCAGTCACGCAGCACGGAACGGCTGTACCGGTACTATTCGGGATTGCTTGCCGACCTACTTTTGCAGCCGTTGCCCGAGCTTTCCGGATCCCGAAAAAGCGCCGTCTTCGATCAGTACGAGAGTCTTCTCGCTCCCGTGAAAAGCGGGCTCTCGTGGTCGTCCAGGGCCAGAAAGGGCTTGCATCGCACTGCAATTCGGAACGTGCTCATTGATTTTGCCAGGGACCTGTCGGGAGAATCTCTGGACCGGCTGCAATATTTTTTCTATTCGTTTGGCTTCGTCGATGAAGAAATCGCTCTTTTGGGAAGCAGGCATTGGTGGGTGCGTGCGCACGCGGCGCGGAACCTTGGTTTGCTGCGGGCACGGAGAGGAACTCCCGCCTTGACCGCTGCATTGACCGACGATCACGATGACGTTCGCAATCAGGCGATGCAATCTCTCGTGGCTCTGGTGGGAGTTGAAGCGCTGAGGACCATTTTCCAAATGGTAAAGGGCCTGTCGAGATGGACAACACTCGAACTGTCGATCATCGTGAGACAGTTCGAAGAAAAATCCATTCCCTACCTGATTGAGGCTTTGCAGTACAAGGATCAATCGGTCATCCTTTTCTCGATTGAGATGCTCGCGGAAATCGGTTTCGTGTCGGCGGTGGAACCTCTTGTCGCGATGGCGCAAGACTATCCCAATGTGATCGTACGCTCCAAGGCGATAGAAGCCCTTGGCCGGCTCAGTGACGAACGGTCGGAGCCGCTTCTTCGCGATCTCCTCTCCAATCCCTACCCGCTCATCAGGTCAAGCGCCGTCAAGGCACTCGAGCGCGTCGGTTCGCCGGGATCCATTCCTCGACTGAAAGAACGCATCACGTCGGGGGATATTCAGGAACGTATTTCTGCGGCCCGTGCTCTCGCGAAATCGGGGAACGCCGGGCTCGAAGAGCTTCGCCTGTTTACCGACCACAGTGAGAGCCTTGTCAAGGCAATCGCCCTCCATGTTCTTGAGGAGGTTGAGGGGCTCCAGCCACAATCATGATCGGCATCCTTGAAATAGCGGCTGAATACTACATGTATTTTGTGACGGGCTTCTTTATCGTCGTCAATGTGACGTATACTGTCCTCCTCATTCTCTCGTTCCGGGAAATCATGCGATACATGCGCCATAATGCCTTCAGCAACTACCGGGTGATGGTTCAGTCGGAGCTTACGCCGCCCGTGTCAATTATTGCGCCTGCATTCAATGAAGAGGCAACGGTCGTTGAGAGCGTGCGGAGCCTTATGAAACTGAATTATGGGAATTTCGAAGTTGTCGTCATCAATGATGGGTCGAAAGATGGAACCCTGGACCGTCTTCAACGGGAATTCCATCTTCTTCCTTCGAAGCAGCTCTATGCTCCCGTGCTTCCATGCAAAGAGGTGAGGGGAATCTATCGGTCTACCAAAACTGAGCACAAAAACCTGGTTGTGGTTGACAAGGAAAACGGAGGAAAGGCAGATGCGCTGAATGCCGGAATCAATGCGGCAAGGCACGAATTCGTGTGCTCCATTGATGCCGACTCGCTCCTGGAAGACGATGCTCTGCTTCGCGTTGTCAAGCCGTTCTTGGAGGATGACACGGTCGTTGCAGCGGGGGGGATTGTACGCATTGCGAACGGGTGCGAAGTGGTGAACGGTCGAGTGGTGAACGTCAAGCTTTCAAGCCGGCTCCTTCCGGTTTTTCAGGTTGTGGAATACTTCAGGGCCTTCTTGTCCGGCAGAATGGCCTGGCACGGTGTCAATGGTTTACTCATTATCTCCGGAGCTTTTGGTCTCTTCAGGAAGGATGCCCTTGTTGAGGCAGGAGGCTACCGTCGGGATACTGTTGGTGAAGACATGGAGCTGATCACAAGGCTTCATCGGATGAAGAGGGAAAAGAAAGAACCCTACAGGGTGGTGTTCGTCCCGGATCCGGTTTGCTGGACGGAAGCGCCGGAATCGTTCAAAATGCTCTCGCGCCAGCGCAACCGATGGCATAGGGGTTTGCTTGATACAATGTTGATTCACAGGAAGATGTTGTTTAATCCGGCGTATGGCGTCATTGGGCTTGCTGCGATGCCATACTTTGTTTTCGTCGAGCTGTTGGGTCCGGCAATCGAGTTTTTTGGCTACGCTTCGCTCACAGGGCTATATGCATTGGGGATTCTTGACATGAAGTTGGCTGTTCTCTTTTTTATCGTCGCCCTCTTCTACGGAGTGATGTTCTCAGTGGGAGCTGTCCTTCTTGAGGAGGTTTCGTTCCAGCGATACCCTCGACCGCGGGATCTTGCCTTGTTGCTTTCTATTGGTGTCATTGAGAATTTCGGATACCGGCAATTGACTACCTGGTGGAGGGTAAAAGCCTTCTGGGACTACTTTGTGAGGGACGTGCGATCATGGGGAGAGATGCAACGAAAAGGATTTACTGCCGGCGGCAAGCAGGGATGATCGTCTACTGAAGATCCCTGCAAAACGGAGTCCGTTGTATGGACGTAGTTTTGCGGAAGGGGTGGGATTCGAACCCACGGTAGCCCGGAGGCCACACCGGTTTTCGAGACCGGCCGATTCAACCACTCTCGCACCCTTCCCGAATGGTTTTGGGCTGCTAATATAGCGAAAAGTGGTCTAACTTCAAACGCGGTAGCAGTTCATTTCGGAATCGTGCGCGACCTTTCGACACTGCGAACAAGAAGCAGTCTTGCCCCGCCTTTCTCAGCAAGTGTACCGTGCACCTCAACTCGCTCACCGACAAACGGAAGAAGCATCTCGTTCGCGTCGGAGTTACCGCGTTCCTTGGTTGTAAAATACACCTTCTCCGTTTTCTCTTCCAGTATAGCGAGCGGAATGCCGCGCTTTGCGCATTTGATCGCGCACTCCCGGTGCTTCTCCCCAGTCGAGAGTTCTGAATCCTGTGTCAGATAACATTTCGTGTCAATCACTTCCCCTACGATGGTGACTTCGTGGAGCTGATTCGCCGTGTCCTGTGGCATTGCGACAGATAGAAGCAGGAACAAAAAGAGAGCAACGTTTGCCATGCGATCTCCTTCTCTGGTTTTGTTGTTCGATGCAATGCGTGTGCTGCAACACGATGATGAACATTGCATTGTTCACGAGAGTTCCGTTTTAGGACAAACAGGTATGATTTTCGGAATGGTTCTTGACATTACTCTCATTATTCGATATCTTTTTTTTGTCCAACTTCACCTTCTCGAGGACAATTCATGCAAACTCTGATTACCAAACGCAGTAAGCAGCGTGAAAGAATATTCCAGACTCTGAGGAAAACGCGTTCTCACCCGACAGCCGAGTGG
This sequence comes from Bacteroidota bacterium, assembly GCA_035286705.1. Classification (GTDB taxonomy): domain Bacteria; phylum Bacteroidota; class Ignavibacteria; order UBA10030; family UBA10030; genus JACPLA01. Next base: position 63,022 of record DATECW010000088.1, on the reverse strand, counting down.
GTATTTGAGAAAGTCCGTGAGCAGATGCCCAAGATTTCACTTGGAACTGTTTATCGGAATCTCAATATTCTCAAGCAACAGGGAAAAGTCCGAGAACTCGACTTTGGAGAGACATCCCGCCGCTATGATGCATTCGTCGACGAGCATTATCACTTCGTCTGCATGCAATGTGGAGGGGTCAAGGATCTCGATGTGCCACCGCAGCAAGATCTCAATGAGCGCGTGAAGAACTCGGTGCCGGGCATTGTCTACACTCACCGGCTGGATTTCTTTGGAACGTGCTCTGAGTGTCTTCTCAACGAGTAGCCTTCCGCACGATTCTCCCTGGAGGGTACCCCTCTCTTTCGCAGAAAGAGAAGGGGACGCTTTGCTTTCACGAACATACACTTCGTTCCCAAAGGGAACAATCCTAGAACACGATGGAGGTCACTATGCCGGTCAAAGTTGGGGACAAAGCCCCCGAGTTTACGCTTTTTGACTATGACAAGAAACCGCATTCGTTGAAGGAATTCCTCGGAAAGAGCACGGTTCTGGCATTCTATCCCGGCGCGTTCACTGGCGTATGTACAAAGGAAATGTGCGCGATTCAGGATTCCATGGCGGGGATGAACACACTCAATGCGCATGTTGTCGGCATCAGCATTGACAGCCCATTTGCCAACAAAGCCTTTGCCACACAGAACAAACTTCAATTCATTCTGCTCTCCGATCACGATCGGATCGTGAGCAAGCAATACGCGGGCTTGTATAACGATTTCGCAGGAGTCTCCGGTTACACTGCATCCAAACGATCCATATTCGTGATTGATAAGCATGGCAAGGTCACATACGTATGGATTACCGAAAGTCCCGGCGTTGAACCGAATTATGATGAAATATCCTCGGCTCTCACGGCCATCAAATGAAACCCGCGGGTCGCACAAGCGACCCGCTGCTCTTTCTACCCTCCATGATGACGTATTTGGTCCTGATTCTTCAGTTCGTCTGTCTCTCGCTGTGGATCGGCGGAACGACAGTCCTGTTGACTATCGTGGCGCCGTCCGCTTTTCGCACTTCACCCCTTGAAGGGGCAAGCGAATTGGTAGCTCTTATTATGAGGCGCTATAATGGACTCCTTGCATTCCTCCAGGTGTTTCTTCTCGCGACTCTTTACCTGCAACTCCTTCTTCTCTCTGACTCGATCGGCCTCAAGCTGCGAATTGCCCTCAGTCTCACTTCACTTGCAACTCTGCTGACAGTCTATCTCCGGTTTACGATGCTTCCCGGAATCGAGGCACTGCGATCGAGGCTCCACACATCGGAAATCACCGATCCGGGCAACGAGGAAATCCGGAGGATTCGGCGGGCGGTGGGACGTTCAATGATGCTGCTTACTGTGAACCTTTTCCTTGGTCTTTGCGTTGTTATCACACTGATTCTACCATTCTGAGAGACAAAAACGATGCTGAAGATCGGGGACAAAGCTCCTGAATTCGACCTTCCGGTGACCGGCGGCAAGATGAATCTCCGGTTGAAGGATCTCCGGGGAAAAAAGGTGGTGCTCTATTTCTATCCAAAAGACAATACGTCTGGCTGCACCAGGGAGGCCTGCTCATTTAATGAGCATTTCGATTCGATCCGGTCCTCCGGCGCCGTCGTCCTCGGCATCAGCGGGGATTCTCTTGAGTCACATGAGCGATTCGTTGGCAAGTTCGGGCTGAAGTTCCCTCTGCTGAGTGACTCGGGGGAAAAGACTATCAAAGCATACGGTGTCTGGAGGGAGAAAAGCCTGTATGGGCGGAAGTTCATGGGAATTGAAAGGTCCACCTTCGTGATTGATGAAAAAGGAAAGATAACTGCGATTTTCAGGAAGGTCAAAGTGGACGGGCATACAGAACAAGTTTTGGAGATTATCGGAAATCAATGAACACCGTTTATGTTACTCGTCGTTCAACATTCAGTGCATCCCATCGTTTGTACAATCCTGCGTTATCGGATGCCGAAAACAACGAGCTCTTTGACAAATGCGCCAATCCACATGGCCATGGGCACAATTACGTGCTGGAAGTGACTGTTGCCGGAAAACCGGGGAAAAAGTCGGGGTACGTCATAGATCTCAAGAAACTGAAGCGGATCATTCAGGAAGAGGTGCTTTCAAAGATGGATCACAAGCATTTGAATCTCGATGTCGAGTCATTCAAAGGGGTGATTCCCACGGCAGAAAACATTGCCGTGGTGATATGGAATCTTCTGGCGCCCAGGATAACGGAGGGTAAGCTCTTTTCCATTCGCCTTCATGAAACCGAAAATAACGTTGTTGAGTATCGGGGAGAATGAGAATGCCATCGAACGTCCGCAAAACTGAATCGTTGATCAAGGATCTCCTTACTCAATGGGGCGAGGACCCGCAACGCGAGGGCCTCAAAAGCACCCCGGCCAGGGTTGCTTCAATGTACGAGTTCCTTCTCCAGGGCTACAAAAAGGATATCAATGAGGTAATGAACGGAGCGGTGTTCAAGGAACGGTACAGCGAGATGGTGATTGTGAAAGACATCGATTTTTTCAGTCTGTGTGAACATCACTTGCTTCCTTTCTATGGGAAATGCCATATCGCCTATATCCCCAATGGAAAGATCATCGGCCTCAGCAAGATGCCGCGCATTGTCGAAGTGTTTTCCCGCCGGCTGCAGGTTCAGGAACGCATGACCCAGCAGATTGCCGACACGTTGTTTGAGTGGTTGAACCCCCTGGGAGTCGGTGTCATTGTTGAAGCAAGACACCTCTGTATGATGATGCGCGGAGTGGAAAAGCAGAGTTCCATGGCCACGACAAGTGCCATGATCGGCAGCTTCCGCGATGACGTGAAAACAAGAAGCGAGTTCCTCACTCTCATCGGACCCAACCTTGCCAAGTAGGGATCAAAGAACCACGCGTATCGTTCTTGTTTCAGGGGCGGGATCAGGTATTGGAGAAGCCCTTGCACGCAGGTTTGCGTGTGAAGGGGACGTGGTGATAGGGTACGGGAGGAACGCCGCGCGCTTAAAGACTTTGGCAAACAGAATCAGTCGGTCGGGCGGCGACTTCATTCCCGTGCAGTGTGACGTTCGCAGTGAAGCGAGCATCCGAGCGGCCGCAAGGAAAGTCGCGCGGTTGGGTAAGGTTGATATCCTGGTGAATAATGCCGGAGTGACGTACTTCAAGGATTTCATTTCAATGACGCCGAAAGAGTTCGACCATGTGATGGAGACAAACGTGAGGGGTATGTTTCTCTTGACCTCAGCTGTTCTTCCTTCGATGCTCAAAATGCGGAGGGGTCTTATCATCAACATCCTCTCGTATGCGGCGAAGACTGTTTACACCGGTTCGAGTGTCTATGCGGCGTCGAAATCTGCCGGGGCCGCCATGATGAGTGTTCTTCGGGAGGAGGTTCGGGACAAGAACATCAAGGTTGTCAACGTCTATCCCGGGGCTTCAGTGACGCCGATGTGGAGCGTGAAAGCCCGTTCGCGTTTCAAACATCGGATGATGAGGCCGGAAGATGTTGCCGAGTTCATTGTTGCGACGGCTGGCATGCCGGTTTCCATGATGGTGGAAGAAATCGCTTTTCGTCCGCAACTTGGAGATCTGAAAATATGAAACTGGAGGGCACGATCGCACTCGTTACGGGTGCCGGCAGGGGGATAGGAAGGGCAATCGCCATTTCTCTCTCGGCAGAAGGTGCTTTGGTTGTCCTGAACTCCAGATCCGGGAAAGAGTTGGACGCTGTTCGGAGAGAGATTGAAGAACGCGGCGGAAAGGCAGAGACTGCCGAAGCAGATATTACCGACGACGCTGCCGCCGAGCGGGTTTTCAGGGACATCACCGAACGCCACGGCCGAATCGACATCCTCGTCAACAACGCGGGTATTGGAAGATTCGCACCGGTCCGAAGCCTCACGATGAACGACCTGGATGAGATGTGGAGGCTGAACGTGAGGGCAGTGGTCCATTGTACGAAACTTGCCATCCAGGCTATGGAAAGGGACAAGCGGGGAGTCATTGTTAATATATCATCACTCGCGGGAAAGAACGCGTTTGTTGGGGGAGCAGGATACGCCTCAACGAAATGGGCATTGCTCGGATTTTCCCGATGTCTCATGCTTGAGGAACGCGACCATAATATCCGTGTCGTGACGATCTCACCGGGATCGGTAGATACGACGTTTTCCCCGCAGCGGGATCCTGACAAAGCGCAGAGAATTCTCTCACCGCAGGATGTTGCCGATACGGTTCTCCTCGCTGTTACCATGCCGGATCGGGCCATGATAAGCGAAATTGATATCCGACCGACCAGGCCGTGAGTGACTTGATAAGCAGCGGCTTTTTCAATATCTTGAATGGTGCAATGAGATCGTTCCCAGTATTTCGCTTCCTCTTTTCCATCCTCCTGTTGACCCTGTCGTTCTTCAATGGTTGTTCATTTTTCAGTTCGGTCGGAGACTCGATCTCCGACGGCTATCAGAACACCGTTGCATATTTCAATTCATACTACAACGCCCGCCGCGCATTTGATGATGCCGAGGCTGAGATTGCTGCGGCCGATCAGCTTTCCGGCATTCGGGGATTTACCGACAAACCCCAACCGTTGCCGAACACAACGCGGCCGCGGTTGACCATCGTCATCGACAAATGCTCGAATATCCTCCAGTTCTATCCTTCGAGCGCTCTCGTCGATGATGCATTGATGCTGATCGGGAAATCCTATTACTACCAGGGCGACTATCTGAAAGCCGAGAGGAAATTCACAGAATTTTTTTCCGTCTATCCGAATTCCCCGCTGAATTTCGAAGCGCGCCTCTGGTACATCAAGACCCTCGCCCGCCTGAAAAAGGATGACCAGGCGATCGAGGAGGGAGAATTTCTCCTTCCGCAGACGGAGGCGGGAGATGAAACTGATCTTGCTGCCGCAGTCTCAGACGTCCTGGGCGTTCTCTACGAACGGGTGAACCGGCATGACCGGTCGCTGGCGATGTATGATCGGTTGAAGGAACTCGGCGCGGATGACGAAACACGGGCATGGGCGCTCTTCAGGGCCGGCGAACAAAAAATTGTTCTCAATCAACCTGAAGACGCCGCCGAGATGTTTCGACGTGCCGCGGAAAACACCGACGATCGTCAAATCCAGTACCGATGCCATCTTGAGTACATTCGTACGTTGCGATCCTTGGGCCGGCTCGATGAATCTCTGGGCAGGTTGAATGAGATGCTGGACAACTTTCGTTTTGCACAGAATTCCAGGGAAATAGTCTTTGAACGGGGAGTTACGTACAGGCTAGGGGGACAGATCGAGCTTGCCGTGGACGATTTTACGGAAGTGGACACAACGTCGGGTCGGTCAGAGCTCGGGTCAAAGGCTTCTTTTGAACTTGCCAGATTGTCTGAGTATACGAAAGGCGACTATCGCGCTGCTCGTGATTCCTATGGGCGGTCAACTGCCTTCCCGGTCCCCGAGTTCATTGCTGAAGCGCGAAGGAAACAATCGGGATTCACTCGGTATTTTTCTCTGAACGATGCCCGAGCGAAACTTGACAGCGTGATTGCTGTCGAATCTCTCGCCGATAGTCTGCCCCTCGATACGACAGCGGCAACAACTCCGCGGCTCAATCTCGACTCGCTCCGGTCTGCTTTCGCGGTGAATTGCTATGAAATGGGTGAACTGTTTTACATCGACATTGAGAATCCCGATTCGGCCGTATTCTGGTATAAAGAGGCACTGAAGGGGATAGACGATAGTGTGAGAACTCCCCGCATCACGTATATTCTTGCAGAGTTAGCGCTCTCCAACGCGTCCAGGGGGTATGGCGATGGCAACGCGCTGTTGCGCTCGATCATTGAAACCTACCCGAAGTCTGTCTATGCGATGAGAGCAAAGATCCAGCTTGGCGTCCCTCTCGAGCCAACCGAATCGGATGACAGCGAGATGCTCTACAAGAAAGCCGAAGCGACAATTGATTCGGGCAACTACTCTCAGGCAATAAGTACGCTTAAGAAGATCACATCAGACTTTCCGCTTTCTCCTTTTGCCGCAAAAAGCGCCTATACGGTAGGTTGGCTGTATGAACATCGGCTTTCCCAGCCGGACAGCGCGCTGAATCAGTACACTGTTTTGCTGCAAACCTATTCTTCCAGTCCTTATGCTGCGCGTGTCCGTCCGCGCATTCGCGCAATTCAGCTATCGCGTACCGATACAACCTCCACGGGAGCTCCTCTGGAGGGGAAGAAATCGTCGAAGCGGGAGGAATGAAGAAGGGCGGAGAACATCGGATTGAAAGACCAGCATGCGTTTACAGGATGTGAGAATTGTATCGCGGGAACAAAGAGCGGAGGGACTCTTCGCGCTTTCACTGGATGCGCGTGAGATTGCGCGCATGACCCGTCCGGGCCAGTTCCTCAATATCCGGATCGACCATGAGACTTCACCGCTCTTGCGGCGGCCATTCAGCGTTTCCAGAGTCGAGGGGGACACTCTTGAGATTCTCTTCAATGTCGTGGGTCGCGGTACTGAAATTCTTGCGGGAAAAAGGGTCGGCGATGAGCTGAATATTCTCGGTCCTTTGGGCGTTCCGTTCCGGGTCGAAGGGGAATATGACCTGGCGGTGATCGTTGCCGGCGGACTTGGTGTGGCGCCGTTTCCTCTGCTGACGGGTGCTCTTCGGAAAGGCCGCAAAAAGGTCCAATCGTTTCTGGGCGCGCGCACGGCGGCTCACCTGACTGAGAAATATCTCGTGAACGTTCATGTCGCCACGGATGACGGATCGCTGGGATTCCGGGGAACGGTGGTACAGCTGCTCGAGGAGTTCTGGAATACGGAGAAGCCGGCGAAAGCCAAGATTTTCGGATGCGGCCCGACGCGCATGATGAAAGCACTGAGCGATTTCGCCGGGAGCAAAGACATTGAGTGCGAGCTCTCCCTTGAGGGAGAGATGGCATGCGGCATAGGAATTTGCCAGGGTTGCCCCGTTGAGCGTGCCTCAGGCGAAAAGAAATACTCTCTCGTGTGCGTGGAGGGACCGACCTTCAATTCTCGTGACGTGATTCTGGGATAATGAAAACTGCCTTTTCAATAAGGAACGTGGAATTCAAGAACAGGGTTCTTGTCGCATCGGGCACGTTCGGGTATGGCGATGAGGTGAAGGAGCTTGTGGATGTCGCGGGGCTTGGCGGGATTGTGACCAAATCTCTCTCATGGAAACCGCGCGACGGCAATCCGCCGAGGAGAATCGCCGAAACTCCAAGCGGAATGCTGAACTCGATCGGTCTGGCAAACGTCGGGGTCCATGCGTTCATCGAGAAGAAACTGCCGTATCTGCGTACTCTCGATACGACCATTGTCGTCAACATCGCTGCCAGCTCCTTTGATGAATACTGTGACGTGTTGCGTCTGCTGGATGAGCAAGAGGGCATCGATGCATTTGAAATCAATGTTTCCTGTCCCAATGTCAAGGAGGGAGGGCTCAGCTTCGGGGCGGATTGTTCCAAGACAGCCGAGATGACAGCGCGGCTTCGGGCGTTGACGGAGAAGCCGCTGATCATCAAGCTCACGCCCAATGTCACTCATGTCTCTGAGTTTGCGAAGGCTGTGGAGGATTCGGGTGCGGATGCAATTTCCCTCATCAATACCCTGATTGGCATGGCGGTTGACATCAAAACCAGAAAACCGAAACTCTCGACTGTCACGGGCGGGCTTTCGGGACCGGCGATCAGGCCCATCGCCCTTGCAAAAGTGTATGAGGCTGCACAGGTGGTTGATATTCCCGTGATCGGCATCGGAGGGATCTCCTCGGCCGAAGATGCGATCGAGTTTCTCCTCGTGGGGGCGAGTGCCGTTCAGGTTGGCACTGCGAATTTCATTGATCCGACTACCGGCGTTCAAGTGGCGCAAGGGATTGAAGCATACTGCAGGCAGTCCGGGCTCAAGGACGCGGGAGAACTCGTCGGGGCTCTCGATGCAAATGTTGAGTTTTCCGTGCTTCAGTCGTGGCTGTGAATCCTTCCTCACAAGGCGAGTCCCTTTTGAATTCGTTCGATGATGCCATTGCTTTCCTGTACGGACTGCAAAAGAGCGGAATGAAATTCGGTCTGCGGAACATTCGCAGGCTGCTTCTCAGACTCGGCAATCCTGAAAGCAACTTCCGCTCGATTCATGTAGCCGGCTCGAATGGAAAGGGATCCACCGCGGCTATGATTGCCGCAATTCTTTCCGCTGCCGGGTACAGAACGGGCCTCTATACATCGCCTCATCTCGTTTCGTTTCGCGAGAGAATTCGCATCAACGGCCGTCCGATCGCGCCATCGGATATCGTTCGGCTTGTCGGCCTGTTGAGAAAGATGGTCAATCGCGACGAAGTGACATTTTTTGAAACAACCACAGCGCTGGCCTTCAAGTATTTTGCCGAACAGAAAACGGACATTGTCGTTGTCGAGACCGGGTTGGGTGGAAGACTCGATGCAACAAATGTGATTCAGCCTGAGGCATCGGTTATCACGACGATCAGCAGGGAACACACGGAGATTCTTGGAAACCTGATCGGCACTATTGCGTATGAGAAAGCGGGGATCATCAAGCCCGGGATACCCTGCATTACGGGGGTCAGGTCGCGAAGGGCTCTCGATGTTATCCGTGCCGCAGCCCGTGCACAGAAAGCTCCCATTCTGCATTCGAACCGCGTGCGAACGCGCGTCAAGAATCAATCGATACGTGGGACTTGCGTGGACATCGGCCTCCAAGGGAAATCATACAGGGATTTGTTCCTTGATCTCCCCGGATATCATCAGGTTGAAAACGCCCGTATCGCGCTGCTCGTTATTCGCGTGCTTGAAAGCAGAGGAGTTGTCAGAATTTCCGACGAAAGCATCCGAGAGGGCCTTGCTGAGGTTCAAGCGCGGACGGGACTGCGTTCCCGGCTCTCGGTGGTTCACGCCAAGCCTCGAATCATAATGGACGTTGCCCACAATCCAGCGGGCATCAAAACGCTGGTGAAGGAACTGAAGCGGCTTGGGATTGTAAAAACCATTCTCGTTTTCGGCGTCATGAAAGACAAGAAGTTTCATCCCATGGTCGCAACACTGCGAGAGGTTTCATCGTGTGCCATCTTGGTGCAGCCCGCGACCGAACGTGCACAAGAAGCAACGGTGTTGAAACGGCAATTCAAAGAGGTTGATGTACCGGTCCTCTTCACGGGTTCAGTCCGCGATGGAATCACGTTCGCGATGAAGAAAGCGGGATCGGTTGGTACGGTGCTTGTGACCGGATCGCACTTCGTGGTTGGGGAAGCGCTGGCATTTCTGGAGGGGAAAAAATACTTGACAATCAACCAGTAATCGGGTATATTCTCCTTCAGAAGTGGGTGCCCCATTTCGTTTTTCCATCCAGCGCACTTCATAGTTCACTAATCCCAACCGAATTTCAACGATCTCCAACGGATCCATTTCTATCCCCCAAGATTTTCTTGATCGTTCTATCCTTCCACCATTGTAAGGTCTTCACGCCATGCCCATGGACATCACTGAACTGAAGTCCAAAAAAATCGCCGAACTGAATTCCATCGCGAAAGAGATGAATATCATCGGCTACAGCGATATGCGTAAACAGGAATTGATCTTCAAGATCCTGGAGGCGCAGACCGAAAAAGACGGATTGACTTTCAGCAAAGGTGTGTTGGAAGTCTTGCCCGACGGCTACGGCTTCCTTCGCTCGGTCGACTACAACTATCTTCCTTCGCCTGACGATATCTATGTTTCCCCATCCCAAATCAAGAAATTCGGTCTTCGAACAGGCGATAGCGTCAGCGGTCAGGTGAGACCTCCGAAAGAGGGTGAACGGTTCTTCGCTCTCCTGCGAGTTGAAGCAGTCAACGATGACCATCCTGATGTCATTCGTGAGCGCGTTCTGTTCGACAACCTCACTCCCTTGTATCCGACAGGCCGGATCAAGCTCGAAACTGCTCCGGGGGAATATTCCATGCGCATTCTCGACCTCCTCGCACCTCTTGGAAAGGGGCAGAGGGGGATGATCGTTTCGCCTCCAAAGGCGGGAAAAACAGTAATCCTGCAGAAAATTGCAAACAGCATCACCCGGAACCATCCGGAAATCAAGCTCATCGTCCTTTTGATCGATGAACGTCCGGAAGAAGTGACCGACATGGAACGGACTGTGCATGCCGAGGTGGTGAGCTCCACATTCGACGAGCCGCCCGAGCGTCACGTTCAGGTCTCCGATATGGTTCTGGAAAAGGCAAAGCGTCTCGTTGAAGCAAAACACGATGTGGTGGTTCTGCTCGACAGTATTACGCGGCTCGCCCGGGCACATAATACCGTCGTTCCGCATAGCGGAAAGATTCTCTCGGGCGGTGTCGACGCAAATGCCCTGCACCGGCCGAAAAGATTCTTCGGTGCAGCCAGGAACATCGAAGAAGGGGGCAGCCTGACGATCATTGCTACTGCTCTGGTTGAGACAGGGAGCAGAATGGATGAGGTGATTTTTGAAGAGTTCAAGGGAACCGGCAACAGTGAAGTGGTACTCGACAGAAAACTGAGCGATCGGAGAGTCTTCCCTGCAATCGACTACCGGTCAGGGACGAGAAAAGAAGAAATGCTCCTGGAACCGGAGGAACTGAACCGCGTCTGGATCCTGCGCAAGCTCCTGAGCGATCTCAGTCCGATCGAGGCGATGGAGTTTCTGCTGGAGAAAATGCGCGGAACGAAGTCCAATAAAGAATTCCTGAAATCGATGAACAGCTAAGCCAAGGATCTGCTATGAAAGACGCAGTCATTGTAAGTGCTTGCCGGACTCCCATTGGATCGTTCATGGGAAGTCTCAGTTCATTTTCGGCGCCCCGGCTGGGATCAATTGTTATTGAGGAAGCGGTCAAGAGGGCGGGCATCAAGAAAACGGATGTCCAGGAAGTGATCATGGGGAATGTGCTGACTGCCGGGATCGGCCAGGCACCGGCACGCCAGGCCGCACTCTTTGCCGGACTGCCGGAATCTGTTGAATGTATGACGGTCAACAAGGTTTGCGGATCAGGGCTCAAGGCAGTGATGCTTGCGGCCCAAGCCGTGCAGCTCGGCGACGCCGACGTTATCGTTGCGGGAGGGATGGAGAACATGTCTCAGACGCCCTATTTGCTCGACAAAGCAAGAACCGGATATCGCATGGGGCATGGCCAGGTACTGGATTCCATGGTGAAGGACGGTTTGTGGGATGTTTATAACGATTTCCATATGGGGAATGCTGCGGAGCTTTGTGCGAAGGAGTGTTCCATTCCACGCGATGCGCAGGACGAATTTGCCGTCACAAGCTACAAGCGGGCACAGGGTGCAATCGAGAAGGGATTGTTCAAAGAAGAGATCGTCGCGGTGGTGATCAAAGGGAAAGAAGGGGATACCATCGTGGACAAGGACGAGGAGCCCTTTAAGACCAATTTTGAGAAAATTCCAAAGCTGAAGCCGGCATTTCAGAAAGAGGGAACAGTGACCGCGGCCAATGCCTCCAAGATCAATGACGGTGCAGCGGCGGTGGTCGTCATGTCCGCCGATAAGGCGAAATCTCTCGGGTTGACACCATTGGCAAAGATTGTTGCATTTTCGTCGGCCGCAAAGAAACCGGAGTGGTTCACCACGGCTCCTGCCGATGTTATTCCGAAAACGCTCAAAAAGGCCGGCCTGAAAGAAAGTGATATCGATTTGTACGAAATCAATGAGGCCTTTGCAGTTGTCTCTCTTGCCGTTAACAAGATCCTCGGACTTGATATCGAAAAAGTCAACGTCAACGGAGGGGCAGTGGCACTTGGCCATCCGATTGGCGCAAGCGGTGCGAGGATTCTGGTGACTCTTTTGCACGCATTGAAACAACATCAGAAGCGCCGCGGAATGGCTGCCATCTGCATCGGCGGAGGCGAGGCCAGCGGCATGATCGTGGAGAGTCCGTAGCGGGCTGGCACAGTTTGCAGAATACGTCACATTGACCAGCAACTTCCACCAACAGAATGACAATCCCATGATATCTCAATCGATGAAGAACATAACGGTCATTGGGGCCGGAACCATGGGCAACGGTATTGCCCATGTGTTTGCCCAATACGGCTTTGCCGTCACGCTGTGCGATATCAAGCCCGAATTTGTCGACCGCGCAATGAAGACGATTACGGCGAACCTCGATCGGCAAATGAAGAAAGGCGTGTTGAGCGAGGATCAGAAGAAGCAGACCCTCGATCGAATCAAAACGAGCACGAATCTTGAGCAGGCATGTCAAGAGGCCGATCTGGTGGTTGAAGCGGCAACCGAGAACGATGCGATCAAGAAGGACATTTTCCGGACGGTCGATCGGTCCACGAAGCCCGCAGCAATTCTGGCCTCCAACACATCCTCGATTTCGATAACAGAGATCGCGGCGGTCACGAGGCGGCCGGAGAAGGTTGTGGGAATGCATTTCATGAATCCGGTCCCTGTCATGAAACTTGTGGAAATTATCAGGGGGCTGTCGACTTCCAATGATACCTTCGGGGTTGTAAAAGAATTGACCGAAAGGCTCGAGAAGGTTCCTGTGGAGGTTAACGATTATCCGGGATTCGTGTCCAACAGGGTGCTCCTTCCAATGCTGAACGAAGCGATGTACTGTGTCATGGAGGGTGTCGCTTCGCCGGAAGCCATTGACACCGTGATGAAGCTTGGGATGAACCATCCGATGGGGCCGTTAACCTTGGCCGACTTCATTGGTCTCGATGTGTGCCTTTCTATCATGGAGGTGCTTCATCAGGGATTGGGCGACTCGAAGTACCGTCCCTGTCCGCTGTTGAAGAAAATGGTCGCAGCGGGACACCTTGGCAGGAAATCCGGAAAGGGGTTTTTCGATTACACCCAGACGGCCGAGGTGAAGAAATGAATTTCGAATTCAACGAAACGCAGCAGATGATCAGAGAAACGGCGAGGAAGTTCGCGCAGGATGAATTGGCGTCTTCTGCTGATGAACGGGATGAGAAGGAAGAATTCCCGTATGAAGCCGTGAAGAAACTTGGGGAGCTTGGATTCATGGGGATGATGGTTTCGGAAAAATACGGCGGCGCGGGGTTGGATACCGTTTCGTATGTTCTTGCCATCGAAGAAATCTCCAAGGTCGATGCATCGGCAGGTGTCATTATGTCGGTGAATAATTCCCTTGTTACCTGGGGGTTGGAAACGTACGGGTCAGACTACCAGAAAGAAAAATACCTGAAAGATCTCGCCTCGGGGAAAAAGTTGGGTGCGTTTGCCCTCTCCGAGCCGGAGGCTGGCAGCGATGCAACCAACCAGCTAACGACTGCAGTTCGAAACGGCGACCATTACATCTTGAATGGAACAAAGAACTTCACCACCAATGGCGCCAACGCCGACGTGGTTCTTGTCACAGCGTCGACGGACAAGACAAAGGGATCGAGGGGTGTCAGCGCCTTTATTGTCGAGAAGAGCACATCAGGATTCTCCGTCGCGAAGAAGGAGCGGAAACTCGGAATCCGCAGTTCTGATACAGTTTCGCTGGCATTTCAAGACTGTAAGATTCCGAAGGAGAATCTGATCAAGGAAGAGGGATTTGGAATCAAGTTCGCTTTTAAGACCCTTGATGGGGGAAGAATCGGAATCGCCGCGCAGGCCCTGGGCATTGCCCAGGCTTCTTTGGATGCTTCGATTGCCTACAGCAAGGAAAGAAAGGCCTTCGACCATCTTCTTGCGGAGTTTCAAGCAATTCAGTTCAAGATTGCCGATATGGCAACGGCTGTTGAAGCGGCACGTCAGCTGACGCTCAAAGCGGCACGCCTCAAGGACGCGGGACAGAGCTTTAGCACTGCGGCGGCAATGGCCAAATTGTATGCGTCCAAGGTCGCTGTGAACGCCGCCCTGGAAGCGATTCAGATCCATGGCGGCTACGGCTACATGCGGGAATACAAGGTGGAGCGGTTCCTGAGAGACGCGAAGATAACTGAGATTTATGAGGGCACATCTGAAATCCAACGCATGGTTATTTCACGAGCCATGCTCCAGTAACAAAATCCAAAGAGAAAAAGAAAAGGCGATCGTCAGATCGCCTTTTTTGTTTACTGCATCGCGAAGGACTTAACAGCCGTCTGTATCCCTCATTTCGGACCTCTCAGACAGGAATTGCTTGAATCTGTTCTTCTTGTCGACCAGTACATTAACAGGTTTGGCAGGGCGCTTATCGGTGAGTTGAAAGGCCATGATGATGACTTCGTCACCTTTGTGAATCATGTGAGCTGCCGCCCCGTTGATTCCGATCATACCTGAGTCTCTCGGCCCCTTGATGACGTATGTTTCAATTCGAGCCCCGTTGGAGTTGTCGACGACAAGTACTTTCTCGTACTCCTCGAGCCCGGCATGGTCCATAAGATCTTCGTCAATCGAAATGGAGCCGACGTAATGAAGGTCGGCTTCCGTGACAGTCGCCTTGTGGATTTTTGAACGAAGATATACTCTCATGAGATTCGGTCGTATCTTTGAACAAACATACTGTGGGATTGGTTCAAATGCAAAATACCTTCTCCAGGGGAAAAAGGGAGAGTGACAAACGAAAGCAAGCTACGCGCAGCGGTGTGACTCTGAATTCTCCGTGCCCTCCCCGCCCGAATGACCGCGCGGAGGTCAGATGCGTTCGGTCGCCCGCCCGAACGACTTGGTCGGGCGGGGGCGGGCGTGCCTTCTCTGTGCGCTCTGTGGTGAACAATGTTACCACAGCGGACACAGAGAAAAGCCAAGTGCTCACCGCCTCTCGTCGGCTTTGTTGTTTTTACCGTGAACATTTCGTACCATAGAAAAAATTACACCACCAATGCGCCGTCTCTTCATTGCTGTAATAATTTCAACGGGGATCTGCACTCTCGCGGCGCAGACCCCCGAACCAGTGACGATCCTCTTTGCCGGAGATGTGACTCTCTCGGACAATGTGGAACGTCACATTGGCATGGACACGTCCTATGTGTTCGGGTTGTGGAAGCCGGGCGGGGATTGCGATATTTTCATGGTGAATCTGGAGCATCCGGTCACAACGGGGGTTGAAAAGGTCGAGAAGAAATACAATTTCAAGATGAATCCTGCTGCGATCGGAACGTTGAAGAGCGGCGGCGTTTCTCTTGTTAATTGCGCCAATAACCATGTGTTTGACTATGGGTTGCAGGGGATCGAAGAAACTATGAGAAACCTCGATTCTGCGGGAGTGAAGTTTGTGGGAATAGGAAAGGACCTTCGCGGTGCCCGAACGCCCGTGATTCTGGAAACAAAAGGACGCAGGATCGGCTTTCTTGGATACTATGGCGGGGGAGAGTATGCTGCAACAGCGACCCGCCCGGGATTTGCACCCCGATTTGAGAGGTACATCATTGAGGATGTGCGGTCTCTTCGGAAAAAGGCGGATTTTGTTGTCGTCAATTTTCATTGGGGAACAGAGCGGGCTCCCGAGCCGGTTCAATGGCAAGTCCGCCTCGCACACCGTGTCATAGAGGCTGGTGCCGACTTGATCGTGGGCCATCATCCGCACGTCCTTCAGGGCATTGAACAATATCAGGGAAAACACATTGCGTATTCCCTTGGTAACTTTGTTTTTGGAGGGAATACTCAACATACCTATGAAACGGGGGTTTTGAAAGTAACCTTGGGCGACAGCGTCGTCGTGCAGCTTCTTCCGGTCACCGTGAAACGGTGGCAACCAGTGCTCGCCGTTGGTGCGCAGAAGCGCAAAGTACTGCAGCTTGTCGAGGAACGTTCACGGAATTTTATGAAAAACATACTTGCACCAGGAGCAGAAGAATGAACCGAAAACTCTCAATTGGTATCGTGGCACTTATCGGAATTTTGTTTGTCGTCTCGATTCTTATTGTTTGGGCTGTTTCGACCTATAACAAGATTGTAGGGCTCGATGAGGGAGTGAAATCGAGCTGGGGACAGGTGGAAAGCCAGTACCAGCGTCGTTACGATCTGATTCCCAATCTTGTTGAAACCGTTAAGGGATTTGCGAAGCAGGAAAGAGAGGTTCTCGACAACGTGGTGAGTGCGAGGGCTCGGGTCGGTCAGATCACGGTCACTCCTGAAGTTCTGAACAATCCGGAAGCCTTTGCACGGTTCCAAAGTGCACAGGATGGTCTGAGTTCCGCGTTGTCACGCCTTCTGGCTGTTGTTGAAAACTATCCCATACTCAAGTCCAACGAGAATTTCTTACAGCTCCAATCGCAGCTGGAAGGAACAGAGAACAGGATCGCTGTCGCACGGAATCGGTTCAATGAGACGGTGCAGGAATTTAATACAACAATTCGTCGGTTCCCCGGCTCCCTGGTGGCAGGTTTTGGCAATTTCAAGGAAGCTCAGTACTTCCAGGCCGTCAGCGGTGCCCAGGATGCGCCGCAGGTGCGGTTCTAGCGAGGAGCGAAGCGATAGCAATGCTCATTCTGATGAAACAAGGCGTCACCCCTTCCGAGATCGAAACGGTCAAGGAGAAGGTCAAGAAGCTGGGGTATGTTCCGCACGAAATTCCCGGGGCCCAGCGGGTAGCCATTGGGATAACGGGAAACAGAGGTCGCGTGAGTCCGGATCTCTTCTTGAGCTTGCCCGGGGTGCTCGATGCTATACCGGTGTCCAAACCGTTTAAGCTTGTCAGCCGCGAGATCAAGCCGGAAAGTACCATCGTTCGGGTCGGCGGCAGCGAAATAGGGGGCAAGGAACTTACCATCATTGCCGGCCCGTGTTCGGTCGAAAGCCGTACGCAGATTCTTGAGACTGCAATAATGCTTCGGGAGATGGGTGTAAAGTTCCTGCGGGGCGGTGCATTCAAACCTCGGACGTCGCCATATTCATTTCAAGGACTGAAACTCGAGGGTCTGGAGTATCTCCGCGAGGCTGCGGACAAGACCGGAATGCACATTGTGACGGAAGCCAAGGATACCGAGACCCTTTCACAGGTGGCGCAACAGGCGGATGTCATTCAGGTCGGTGCCCGGAACATGTACAATTTCACTTTGCTGGAAAAGCTCGGTGAAATCGGCAAGCCCGTGCTGTTGAAGCGCTCGTTTTCCGCCACTCTCGAAGAATTGCTCATGTCTGCGGAGTACATTGCTTCGCGAGGTAATTACAATATCATTCTCTGCGAGCGCGGGATTCGGACCTTTGAGACCTATACAAGGAATACCTTGGACCTGAATGCAGTTCCACTCGCGAAAAAGTTGTCCCATTTGCCTTTCATCGTGGATCCGAGTCACGGGACGGGTGCATGGGATCTCGTGATTCCCATGGCTCAGGCGGCCATTGTCGCCGGGGCGGATGGGTTGATCATTGAAGTGCATCCCAGTCCCGAGTCGGCTCTGTCGGATGGATTTCAGTCGCTGCGTCCGGACAAGTTTCGCGTTCTTATGGAGCGGCTCCGGGAGCTAGCGGCGTACGTCGGGCGAACCAGCCCCGAAGAGGTGAGCGCGGAGGTACGGTGAAATCTCGGCCTCGTCGTCGAACGAAAACGCCCCCGCGGGCGAAGCAGCAGGTACCGCTTGCGGCCGGAATGTTGGACTTTTCCCGCAGTTTCGAGGTCTTCCCCGAGCCCTGTATGATCGTCAAACGCGATGGGCTCGTTCTCGCCGCGAACAAACATGCACGCCTTCTCCTGAGTCTCCCGTCTCGTCTCTCATCAAAAACCACGCTGAACCATCTTTTCCCGTCGATTGATCACCAGTTGTTTCTAAGACGCAAAGACGGGACTCTCCAGACCCAGGCCGCATCCAAAAGCGCGGAAATGTGCCCGGTCGAGATTCGATGGAATGCACTCGATTCCGGCCGGTACCTTCTCACAATGAAGGAAGAAGGGATGAAAGGCGGTCCGCGGACTAAGTCAAGCCGGCTGAAGTCTTCATCATTTCTCTCTCAGGTGATTGTTACCGACAGCATGGATGAGGAGGGCTACTATCAGTCGATCATACAACATTCACCCTACGGTGTCGGCATTCTCCGGGGTGAAGAAATCGTTGTCGCCAATCAAATGTTTGCCCGCATCCTGGGACATCGTTCCGCCGAATCGATCCCCGGGCACAGTATCCTCGAGTTTGTCGAGCCCCACTCACGGCGGTTTTTTCAGCTCCTTCTTCGCCGGAAAGTGAACGGAGAATCGGTTCCTGATCGGTTTGAGACTCAAATGATCGAAATCAACGGCTCGGCCATTGAGGTGGAGGCCACGTTGACTCTGGGATCGTACAAAGGCGAGCTTGCTCTGAATCTCACCATCAGCGACATCACTCTGCGAAAAGAGTTGGAGAAGCGTCTCACTGATTCCGAGCGCCTCTTTCGTAACGTGGTAAACTCGATGGTTGACGCGCTTGTCATTACCGATCTGCAGGGAAGAGTTCTTGACGTGAACGAAGAATTCGAGAGGTTGACCGGTTACCGACGGCAGGAAGCACTGAACGCGACCATCCCGTACCCATGGATCGACGAAGAGGGCCTGCGCATCTATATGGCATGGCTGGAAGGACTGAGATCACACAGCGAGCTTCGCGACTTTGACATCACTTGGGTCAACAAAGGAGGGCAAAAAATTGAGGTGAGTCTCAACACGACTCTTCTTCACAACTCCGCCGGCGATCCTATTCTCATGGTGAATATTGCCCGCGATATCACGGAACGGCAAACCGCGCGGGTTGAGCTGGACCGCCAGGTCAAACGTCTGGAGGTGCTGTATGAGCTGAGCAAGATGTTGGGCGGAACTCTCGACCCGGTGGAAATCGGCAAGATAACGTTCCGCCAGCTCAAGAAAGTCATTCCGACGGATGCATTCTACATCGATCTCTACGATGAAGAACGGCAGGAAGTGCAGTGGCTGTACGTTGTCGACATCATCGACGGGCAGCAAAGGGAGCTTGCAATCCCTGCGGATCCCATCCCGCTCGAGCGACAAACAGCGAGCTGGAATGTCGTATCGAAGCGCCGGCCGTTGCTTGACCTTCGCAAGTCGATTCCCGACAAACCGGAACTCATGGCCTTTGGGGATACGTCGCGCGCTTCCGCATCTCTGATGCATGCCCCGATGTTTTCCAAAGATCGGATTATTGGGATCATGTCCGCGCAGTCCTATGACCTGAACGCTTACACCCGCGACCAGCTCACTCTTCTGGAAAGCATCGCAAACGTCGCCGCAATTGCGATTGAAAAGGCGAAGCTGTATCAGGAAACGTTGGAGAAATCCACTGAAATTGAAGCACGCAACAAAGAACTGGATGATTTCACCTACGTGGTGTCTCACGACCTGAAGGAGCCACTCATCAGCGTCGAAGGATACGCAAAGATCCTCCGCCAGGAATACGAGGATTCGTTTGATGAGTCCGGACGGGAATATGTCAAATCGATCGTGGAATCCTGTTCCCACATGAAAAGACTCATCGAGGACCTTCTCCTGCTATCAAGAGTGAGCAAGCTGGCTGAAAAGAGGACACCCATCGATTTGTACAGCCTCATTCAGGGCGTCCTGGAAGAGATGCAGTATACCCTGCGCGAGCGGCAGGCCGTCATTGAGATTCAACCGACCCTCCCGAAGGTCCTGGGCGTGGACCAGCATCTCAGAATCGTGTTCCGCAATATTCTCTCGAATGGGGTGAAATTCTGCGACAAACAGGTACCTCGAATCGTGATCAAACACGTGCCGCGCGGGCATCAGACTGAAATATTGGTTTCTGACAACGGCATAGGGATCGAAGAGGAGTATTTTGAGCGTATTTTCATGATCTTCCAAAGGCTGCATATGAAAGAAGAGTACGAAGGAACAGGGGCAGGATTGACAATTGTAAAGAAGATCATTGAGGGTCTTGGAGGCCAGATTTGGGTGACCTCAAAAAAGGGAGAAGGATCAACTTTCCATTTCACGTTGCCGACGAGCTAAAAAGGAGTGACACGTGGCGGACAACGGCATTCCGCTTCGTATTGTCCTGATCGAAGACAACCAGGATCATGCGAAGATTCTTAAGTGGGCATTTGAGCGGACCAGTCACCAGACACACCTGACGTTCTTTCAGGACGCTGAGACTGCACTCAATCATCTTGCGAAGGCCGGACACCGGCTGAGCGGCCCGCCCGACCTCATTTTCCTGGATTTCAATCTCCCGAAAATCGATGGGAAGGATGTGTTGGTGCAGCTGAAATCGAGCGAGTCGTCGAAAAACGTTCCGGTGATCATCCTTAGCAGCTCTGAAAGGGATGAGGATATTTGCAGGGCCTATGAACTTGGTGCAAGCACGTACATCAGCAAAGCTGTGATCTTGAATGAACTCAGCGACTCACTCCAATCCGTACTTGATTACTGGTCGAGGATTGCAAAGCTTCCCCGCAGAGGATAATATGGACGAACAACAGTCTGTCAAAGTGCTGCTCATAGAAGACAACGCCGATTTTGCCAAACTGGTGAAACTGTACCTTGGCAGATCTGAGGAAATGAAATTCATCGTGGAATGGAAGGGTAATGGAAGGGAAGGTGTCGATGAAGCGATCGCGCGTCATTACGATGTTATCCTTATGGATTACTTCCTTCCGGGTTTGAACGGACTGGAAGTGACGCGCAACCTGCAGCAGAAAAATGTCGCAACCCCGGTGGTGTTCCTTACAGTGAACAAAGACGTCAACCTCGCCGTCGAAGTCATGAAACTGGGCGTTGAAGATTATCTTGTCAAAGAGGAAATCTCCACGCCGATCCTTCCGAAGACGATTATGAGCGTGGTGGAGAAGCGGAAGCTGCAAAGGGAAATGGGGGAACTCGAGATCAGGAAGAAACGACTGGAGGCGATTCAGGAGATGATCGTCAATATTACGAACGAGGTCGCAGCGCCCCTCGATGCCATGAAAACCATTGTGCAGGAACTGCTTGAGGGCGAACCGAGTGACAAGACGGAAAAATATCTTTCCATCATCAAGGAAAATGTTGACCGAATCCATTTCAAGATTGAGAAGCTCAAGAATCTGAAGGAAGACAAGACCGTCCAGTATATCAAAGATATCCGAATGATTGATATTTCCTGAAGACCAATGAACCTCCGTGCAGCAATAGCACAAATCGATTGTACCGTTGGCGATCTTCGGGAAAATGTCGACCGTCATCTCGAGTTCATCAACCGGGCCATCCGCCAGAAGGCAAAGTTGATTCTCTTCCCGGAGCTGAGCCTCACGGGATATACTCTCCGCGATCTTGCATGGGAAGTAGCGATCGATCCTCTTCGAAATCCACTGCTCCGAAAACTTCTCAGGAAAAGCAATCAGATTTCCATCGCCTGTGGGTGTGTTGAGAACGGTGAAAACCACGCAATGTACAACTCCGCTCTTTTTCTGGAAGACGGACGTATCCGGCACACCCATCGGAAGTTGTACTTGCCGACGTACGGAATGTTTGAAGAAGGACGGTATTTCAGCCGTGGCAGGTCCTTGCGTTCATTCGATTCAAAACACGGCCGGTTTGGCATGTTGATCTGCGAGGATGTCTGGCATATGTCCGTTCCTTATGCCCTGACGATGGATGGTGCCGAGGCCCTGTTGTGTCTTACCGCGAGTCCGACCAGGATCGCAGGAGACAAGGAAGGTCTCGCGACGGCTCAGGTCAATCACGAGCATCATAGAACGTACGCACGCCTTCTTGGAACGTACTTTCTTTTCTCGAACAGGGTTGGATTTGAGGATGGTGTGAATTTCTGGGGAGGATCCAGTGTCACAGATCCCTCGGGTGAGTCGCTGACAGTAGCAAAAACGTTCGAAGAGGACCTGCTCATCGCCGAACTTTCGTCGGAGAACGTTCGTCGCGCGCGTCGATTATCGCGCCACGTGCTTGATGAAGATCCCGCCCTTTTGCTTCGTGCACTTCAGAGAATCGTGGAGATGAGAGAGCAACGTGGTTGAGGGTCGGCAGTGTCTCAATCTCATTGTGGTCGAAGAGGCAAATTGAGACACTACCTGACGGCCTGCCTGGTTGAATATCCCTTGAGTTTTCGCTACCTTGTCATTTTGGGTTGTATCTCTTCGTGAATCTGGCTTCCGCGAATATCGCGCTGCTGGTGACGATTGGCGTGTCCTCTTCAATGGCACAATCGGGGAAAGATGCCGATGTCAATTCCCTGAGGGTTCAATGGGAGACGCTCGCTGAGTCCATCTTTGTGAGAATCCCGTTGGCGTCTTTGGGGCGGGTGATGCTTGTTGTGGAAGCGGAGAAGGACAGGTCTACCATTGAGAATGCCTTTCTCGTCTCCTTCGGGCGGAAAGGGGCGCAGTTGATGATCACAGAAGAAAAGGCCTCGGGTGAAACACGGGTGCTCCGAATTTCCGGGATTGTGACTCTCGAAAGCCCTTCTCTTCAAACGAGTTGCGATGCCAGGTGGGAAGAAGGGGATGGAAGCGTGAGTTATCTCGGCAGATTCCGTAGCGATGTGCCAATTAAGCCGTTAGAAAACGGCCCTCCGGGCGGGACTGTCCTGGAACGAATCCTCGAACCGCTCGTCGTAATAGCAGGGACCATCCTGGTTGTTTATCTGTTTTTCACCATACGAAGCTAGTGCCGATTGTAGAAGAAGATCTTGGTTCTCGCTCAGAGGTCTACGGCAGCTCCAATCGCACTTTGCATTTTCAAACACAACAATGACAGAGTGGCAGCGCCCCGGATGATGAATTGGATTTTGACGGCCGTCGCATGGGCGGCAATAGCAGGAGTAGCAGGAGCTCAGGGAGACGAAGCCCGGCGAATGTCGTTGATCGCCGTGGGAGATATCAACCTCGGACGACATGTTGGCCAGGTCTTGCTCAAAGATAGTCTGGACTATCCGTTTTTCTTCGTCTCCGGCGTCTTCTCACGATATGATATTGTGTTGGGGAATCTCGAGAGTCAGATTACCGATCAGAATGGTGAAACTCAACATCCCAGCGACCGGTACATTTTCTGTGCGCCCCCGCAGGCAGCGAAGGCACTCAGGATGGCTGGAGTCACCCTCGTGGCCACTGCAAACAATCACGCGTACGACTATAAGGCGAAGGGGTTGCGGGAAACAATCGGCTATCTCAAGGATGCCGGTATCGCGTGGAGCGGCACATCGATTGACTCAGTCGGTACGTTTCCGCCGGTCGTTCTTGAGCGGAACGGAATCCGGATGGGGTTTCTCGCTTATACTCAGTTTGTCAACAGGAAGACCGGCTGGATTGGACATATTGCCCTCTTCGAAAAGTCACTCGCGAAAAAGGAAATTGCAGCGCTGGGTTCACGGGTCGACCTTGTTGTAGTCAGTTATCACGGCGGGGACGAATATCGCGAGCAGCCGAACAAGCGAACTGTGAGCGACATGAGAGCATTGATCGATGCCGGTGCGGACGTTGTCATTGGACATCATTCTCATGTTCCGCAGGGTGTTGAATCGTACAAAGGGAAGTTGATTTTCTATTCGTTGGGCAATTTTGTGTTCTATCAACCGCAAAGAGAATGGACGCAGAAGGGAATAGCCGTCGCTTTCACCGCGGTGAGAGATAGTCTGGGTGTGTCGATTGAAAAAGCCGAGATTCTGCCCCTTAAGGCCGGATTCCAGCCGTCGTTTGATGTTTCTTCCGCCGATCGGCTCCTGCTGGAGGAACGTCTTCGGAAGTTGTCAAGGGTTTCGATTATCAGAAAGGATACCACGTTTGCTATCATTCAGTGAAGTTGTGCCGACAAGATCTCTCGTATTGACCGGCGTCGGGATTGTTGCTGCGGTTGTTTTGATGATGGGAGGATGTTCTTCCGGCGATGAAGGGAGTCCGCCGGGCGCGGAGGAGTTGTTCAAGAGCGCCAAGGAAAAATTCGACGAGGAGGACTACCTGGAGGCCTACGAACAATTCCGAGTGTTGACGCTGCAATATCAAGGAAGCGCGTTCGCCGACGACGCTCAGTTCTATCTGGGCGAATGTCAATTCCGACGCGAGGATTATATACTGGCATCGTTCGAGTATGAGACTCTTATCCGTATCATGCCGACGTCCGAGTTCGTATCGAACGCGCAGTATCAACTGGCAATGTGTTATTACAACCGTTCGCCTGAATATTATCACGACCAGGAATTCACGGTGAAGGCAATTGATGCATTTCAGGCTTTCTTGGAATATTACCCGACGGATCCCCGCGTTCCCGATGCTGAATTGAGAATCAATGAGCTGAATGCCAAGCTTGCCAGGAAAGAGTACGAAAGCGGCGTTATCTACATGAGAATGGAGTACTACCGTGCCGCAACAGTTTCGTTTGACCATGTGCTTGAAAAATACCATGACTCTCCGTTCGCCGAACCGGCATTGTTGAGGAAGGCGGAATCTCTTTACGCCCGCCGGCGCTTTCGCGACGCGAGAGATATCGCAACGCGGTTTCTGGAGAAATATCCGTCAAGCTCTCTCCGGCAGACGGCCGAATCGCTTTTGAATGACGCCAAGGAAGCGGTTGAGGAGCAGGCGAAATCCGCAAAGCAAACAACAGACAACAGCGGTGCCGGCATCCCGCAACCGTTATGAGAAAAAAGAAGACAATACGTGAATCCCAAGTGCAGATGACCGAAATGGTGCTGCCCAACCACACCAACAGGTTGGGGAATCTTCTGGGAGGCCAATTGATGCATTGGATGGATATTTGTGCCGCGATTGCCGCCTTTCGCCACACGAACAGGGTATGCGTGACTGCATCAGTTGACGAGCTCAATTTCCTGCACCCCATCAAGGAGGGAGAGGTGGTAATCCTGCAGGGATCGGTGAACAGAGCTTTTCACACGTCGGTCGAAGTAGGGGTGAAGGTTATTGGGGAGAATCTGCTGACTGGCGAACGCAAGCATGCCAACACGGCTTATCTGACATTCGTGGCTATCGATGACTCGGGCAATCCTGTGGCAGTTCCGCCTATTCGGCCTGAAACAAAGGAAGAAAAGCGCCGGTATGCAGATGCAGCCCGACGAAGAGCGTCGCGGTTGAAACATCGCGGCAAGAAGAATGCCTGAATTGCCCCCCTCTCCCGATGGATGGACGTCCATGCCGGAGCACCCCTGCCTGCACCGTTGTATCCATTTTCCCACGCGATGTCTATCAAACGGTCTTTTGCTTTCTGATCGCCCCCTCATCGATGAACGGCAGGCATTCCCGGCCCCATGTAAGAAAACGTGGATACGCAGAGTATCCGGAATGCGGGTTGCGGTCTTTGCCGTACTCTCTTTGATCATGGCCGTTGCAGCGGAGGCGCAGCAGAAACCGATGGAGGTTCTTCGGGAAATCCTTCGTGAAGTCCAGATTGGGAAAAGGGAGGATTTCGGCGGGAAATGCGGGACAACGCTCATCTTTGAAGCCCGCCGGAGGATTCAGGAATTCCCGGAGAATGTCAGAACGACAATTGGACAAATACTCCTGAGGCCGAACCTGCACACAAGCCGGCTCAGTCCGTCGGGGCGATTCCGAATTCACTACGATACATCAGGCGTGAACCTTCCGCGGATGCTCGCCGGTACTCCGTTGAATCCTGTTCTCAATTCGCACGAGGAATATGTCGATTCCGTGGGAGCGATCTTCGATCAATGCTGGAATGTGGAGATTGAACTTCTGGGTTTCAGCCCGCCGCCTTCGGACGGAGGGAGCGGCGGCGGAGCTGAGTACGACGTGTACATCCGGGATCAGCCGTCCGACCTGTTCGGATTCACATCCTGGGATGGGGAAACACAGCTCGAGAGCGGAGTTCGGGATCGTTACGTCACATTCATAGAAATCGACAATGATTTTTTTGCTCAAAGGACGAAAGGATTAGACGGCGCGCGCGTCACTGCTGCTCATGAGTTTCACCATGCCCTTCAAATTGGATCATACGGTATCTGGAACACGGTTCCGGACAACGACTTTTTTTTCTATGAATTGACTTCTGTGTGGATTGAGGAAGTGGTCTACGATGATATCAATGACTACTACTTTGATCTTCCGCGATTTCTTCAGAGCTTCAAAGACCCGTCGGGGCAATCCCATGCATTTGCTACGTACACGCTTGCAAACTCAGGGTATGAACGATCGATCTGGAACCAATACCTGGAGAAGCGATTCGGAAAAGACGTCATCAGGCGGATTTGGGAGGAAATGCGTTTGCAGCCCGCCTTGAAGAGTATGGATGTGGTGCTTAAGAATGCCGGTAGCAGCCTCAGAACGGCATTTGCCGAATTTTCGGCGTGGAACATGTTCACAGGCCAGCGCGCAGACACGTTGCGATACTACGAAGAAGGGCATCTGTTCCCGATGATTCAGCCGAACGTGACTGCATCGTTCAGCGGATCGTCAATGTTCATCCAGGGTGAGGCGTATCCCTTGTCAGTACAATACTATGCCTTTACGGTCCCGGGAGATACAATTCTTGCCGAGGTTTCGAATGTCAATCATGAGATGGCTTACACAAACCCCGGCCAGCGTTCGGGTATCCGACTGACTCTCTCTCGGTCTGAGACCAACGGAGCAATCCAGAGACTCTTGAATGGGTTTGTCATGGGATTTGAGGGGGAACCTGCAGAAGATTGGCGGACTCTTTATATAGGAACGGCCTCCGAATCGGGTCTGAACGGCAGGCCGGTTCCTTCCCCTAATCCGTTGAGAATTCAGGATGCGACAACTCTTGCTCTGCCGGCTGAAGGCTCTTTGTCCGGCCCCGCCAGCGTATTCATTCTGACTGCAACATTCGATCTCGTGTTCTCCGGTTCGTATCCCGTGGCAAGTGTTTTCGGGCAGGCGACTGTGACGGTTCCCACAAGGGACTTTGCCGGAAAAGTGTCATCAGGAGTTCATTTCATCTATCTGAAAACGGGACAGCGGGAATACCGATGGAAACTGGCGGTCATCCGATGAACCTCGTAACAATTCGTGCAGCAGGAATAGGGAAGAATTTCAACAGGAGAACGGTGTTGAAAGACATCACTTTTTCCCTCAGCTCCGGCGAATCGCTTGCCGTCACGGGAAAGAACGGATCCGGAAAATCCACATTGATCAAGGTCCTGGCGGGATTGCTGAGTCCCACAAAAGGAAAAGTGGAATACGAGCTCTCAGGAGCAGCCGTCGATCTGGACGGGTTGCGGCCGACGATAGGGCTTGTGTCCCCGTACCTCCAGCTTTATGATGAATTTACCGCGCTCGAAAATCTCCTGATCTTGTTAAGGATACGAAACAACTCGACGCCCGCGCCCGCGGATATCGAGAAGATTTTCAGAACCTATGGACTCTGGGAACGACGCGATGACGTTGTGCGGACATTCTCATCCGGAATGAAGCAGCGATTGAAGTACATTGTGGCATTAGCGCATGCCCCCTCCATCGTCATGCTCGATGAGCCGACGGCGAACCTGGATGAAGATGGATGCAGGGTCGTGCATGATACGGTGCAAAGCCTGCAGACGGACACTCTCACAATCATAGCCACGAACGATGAGCGGGAGGCATCCTGGTGCAAGAAAAGAATTCATGTCGGAGTATGACAAAGTGATCGACAGATCATGAATACGTGGAAGAGCATTTATGCCATTGTGACAAAGGACGTCCAGTCCGAGCTTCGGACGCGGTATGCTCTGAATGCCCTCCTCATGTTTGTTCTCACCACGGTTTCAATCATCCTCTTTGCTTTGCGAGGAGACCAGCCCTCGAGTACGGTGCTCGCGGGAATGTTCTGGGTTGTTGTTTTCTTTTCGGCTATGTCCGGACTTTCGAGAGCCTTTGTGAGTGAAGAAGAACGTGGCACCGCGCTTACGCTTCAATTGGTGGCGATTCCATCCTCCGTATATTTTGGGAAACTGCTGTTCAACGTCCTGTTGACCCTGTCACTTGTCCTGGGTGTTACCATTGTGTATACAGTGGCTTTTCCGGGCTTCTCGATCCAGTCGCTCGATGTTTTCCTCGTGACTGTCGTTCTTGGAAGCCTGGGATTGGCATCGGCTGCAACCATCATCGCGGCGATCATCGCAAAAGCGAACACACGAGGAACTTTATATCCGGTTCTTTCGTTTCCGATCTTGATCATTCTGCTGATGAGCGTGATGAATGCGACCGCGAAAGCACTCGATGGTGAGCGATTCGGTGAAGCTGCTGTAGATTTTCTGGTGTTAATCTCCTATGTTATGGTCATCACCGCGGGTTCGTACCTGCTCTTCGACTATGTTTGGAAGGATTAGTTTCAAAGAGAATATTACACAGTGTGTCACAGAGAAGTCACAGAGGGACACAGAGGGAAGCTTTTCTCTGTGGAACTCTCTTTTCTTGCTCTGTGTCTCTCTGTGAAATAACCCAAGGGAAAGAAACATTACACAGAGTGCCACAGAGGTGTGAAATTGAATGCGGTAGGCTGCACCTGTAAATATCCACTTCTCAAATCTCGATGAAATTCGTTAAACTGGGATCCATTCTTATCATCACATTTGTCCTGGTCGCAGGACTGGCGATTCCTCTCGTTCCTTCCCCGACCAGCTGGCTGGAATTCCCTGAAATCCCGGGACTGGAACAAAAGGCACGCAATATTTTCTTCCATGTCCCCACAGCATGGACAACGGTACTGGCCTTCCTTGTTTCCACATTTTATGGCATTCGTTATTTGCGAAAAAGAAACATCGACGACGATCTGAAATCAGTGACGTCTGCGGGATTGGGACTCCTGTTCTGCATTCTGGCGACCGTAACGGGAGCGCTGTGGGCGAAATTCAATTGGGGGTCCTTCTGGAATTGGGATCCGCGACAGACATCAATTTTTGTTCTTCTTCTGATCTACGGCGCCTATTTTGCGCTGCGCTCGGCGATTGATTCGGAAGAAAAAAGGGCCGCACTGTCGGCTGTGTACGCGATCATTGCGGGATTGACCGTACCGTTCTTTATTTTCGTCATGCCGCGCATGGTGGGAGGGCTTCATCCAGGGGCAAAAGGGGATGAAGGCTCGGGCCCGTTGTTCGAGGGGAAAATGATGGCGGCAAACATGCGGGTCCTTTTTTATCTTGGACTTGTCGGATTCAATCTGCTCTACATCTGGCTTTTTAATCTGCGCCTGAGGGTTGCCCGATTGGACTATCACCGGATACTTCAGAACGAAGAGGGATAAATGCTCGAATTTTTTGCGAACAATCAATTGTTTATTGTCATGACCATCATTCTGCTCATCTGGGCAGGGATCGTATTCTATTTGTTGCGGCTCGACAGGAAAGTGAAAGAACTGGAACAATCAATGAAGAAGGGATAGAGAACGCCATGAACGGGAAGGTTATTGTCGCTGCAGCTGTGATTGTCGTCGGACTTGTACTGGGTGCTGTGAATTTTTTTGAGTCGAATGTGGAGTATGCCGACTTTGCGACGGCCGAGAAGACCGGCAAGAAAGTTCAGGTGAAGGGGGAATGGATGAAGGATATGGACAGCAAGTTCGACCCGGACAAGGCGCAGTTTATGTTTTACATGAAGGACGACAACCAGATGGTCATGAAAGTCGTTCTTGAAGGTGCCAAGCCGAACAATTTCGAGATTGCCACGAGTGTTGTGGCAAAGGGCACGTTCAGCGGGGATCATTTTCATGCGAAGGAGGTACTGACAAAGTGCCCGTCAAAATATGAAGGAGACGCTGAAGCCGTAAAAAAGACTTTATAAGGAGGACAATTCTGAATGACGATCGGTATTGTGGGTGCCGTTCTCATCAAGCTTGCCTTGCTCGCCGCTCTGGCAGGCGCTTTCATGTATTACCGGGTGTACAAGACCAACCAGCCATTCCTTCTCGGGTTGGCGCGGAACAGCTATCATCTGGCAACAATTTCTCTTCTTTCGGCTTCTGCCATCCTGCTTTACCTCATCTTGACTCACCAGTTTCAGTACTCGTACGTCTGGAACTACAGTTCGACGAATCTCTCTTTGCCTCTGCTGATATCGACGTTCTATGCCGGGCAGGAGGGAAGTTTTACACTCTGGGCGCTCTATACGGCCCTCATCGGCGTTTTCTTGATGCAGTACTCCATGAGGAAGAGCTACGAGCCGGAAGTTATGAGCGTCTACTCGCTCATTCTCTCGTTTCTCTTGCTCATGCTGATCGTCAAGAATCCGTTTGAGTTCATCTGGGATAAATTTCCCAGCGACCTCATTCATACAGGGCCTCTTCCAGCGGAGATGGGGAATATCGTTGTCCTCGATGCGGCGCGAAATATTTGGGCTCAGTTTCCCGTAGAAGGAAAGGGACTGAATCCCCTCCTCCAGAATTACTGGATGGTGATTCATCCGCAAATTCTGTTCATCGGATTCTCGTCGATGGCAGTACCGTATGCACATGCCATAGCGGGACTCATGAAGAGGGACTACACATCCTGGATCAAGGTAGCGACTCCATGGCTTGTGTTTGGCGCAATGATTCTCGGCACTGGTATTATTCTGGGCGGCTATTGGGCGTACGAAACACTGGGATGGGGCGGGTTCTGGGGATGGGATCCGGTCGAGAATTCGTCTCTTGTACCATGGCTTGTGTGTGTTGCAACGATTCATACGACCCTTGTGCAGCGAAAAAACGGTTCCTATCAAAAAACGAACTTCGCCCTCAGCATCCTCACATTCCTTGCCGTCCTGTATAGTACGTTCCTCACGAGGAGCGGCGTCCTGGGAGAAACATCGGTGCATTCGTTTGTCGATCCGGGGATGTGGGTATATTGGTTGTTGATGGGTTGCATCATCTTCTTTGCCGGACTCGGTTTCGGCTTGCTCTACGTGCGTTCACGCGAAATGCCCAGGATTCCGGTTCAGCATTCATTTTTCTCACGAGAGTTTGCGCTGTTCCTCGGAGCGTTTGCACTTGCTGCGGTTGCGATTTTTGTCACCATTGGAACCTCTTCGCCAATCATTACAACAATTCTCAAAGGCAAAGCTTCCGCTGTAGAGATGTCGTACTATGTGAAAACGAACCTTCCACTTGGCATCGCTATTGCTTTTCTGTCGGGATTGGGTCAGCTCCTCTGGTGGCGACATTCACAAGGCGGGTCGGTTCTGCGCGGCATGCTGCCGTCTCTCGTCGTTGCAGCTCTTGCTACCGTCTTCATGGCCATATTTGCGACGGAAGAAGTCCTGATTCTCCTTTTTGCCTTCTGTGCAGTGTTCTCTCTCGTTGCCAACACGCAGGTTGGGTATGCCATCTATGTGGGAAATCCAAAGTTCGTCGGGGGTTCGATCGCTCATATCGGTCTTGCTCTTCTTTGTCTGGGATTTATTACCTCGGAACGGTACGATGAGCAAGAAACTATCTCGCTTGAGCGAAACAAGCCGGTCGAAGCTCTTGGATATACCATGACGTATGTCGGCTACGCCCCGATTGACCAGGAGAAATATGCATTCCGTGTTGATCTCGAAAGAGACGGCCGCCGGCATTCTGTGTCTCCTGTGATGTACTACAGCGAGTTCACGAAAGGGCTCATGCGTCATCCCGACTTGATGAATCTTCTGAGCAAGGACATCTATCTTGCCCCGCTTTCCCTGGAGGAGCCCGCCGCCGCACAGGAGAAATCGGTTGAAATTCAGAAGGGCCAGACTGCCGAAATAGGGGATCTTCAGGTTGAATTTGTGGATTTCACGAACGTCGATCGGATGGCGATGGTTGAAGGTCGCGATTTCACCATCAGCGCCGGTCTGTTAGTAAAAGAGGGGAAAGCCGGCACGGGGAAGAAGCTGACTGTGTCTATCAAAGGTGAAAAGGGAACGATGGAGCCCGTTCCAGTTCCCTATGCACTGAAGGGAGTGGGGGATTATGTTTTCACACTTTCCCGAATTTTGCCAGACAGGGAAGACCCCTCGAAGTCGAAGGTTCAGCTCTCGGTAAAGCTTCCCGACGATCCCATAGCCGGGCGGAAGGCTGAGACCCTTGTGGTCGAAGCCAGCATCAAGCCGATGATCAACCTCGTGTGGATGGGGACGGTGACCCTCGTAGTAGGATTCTTTCTCACAATTCTCCGCCGCGTCCAGGAAGCCCGCCAGAATGAACCAACCCCCTGATCTTCGGAAAAGGGATCTCGACGTTGCAGAAGACAACGGCGCAATCAACGTGTTGTGAACGCGGGCCGCGCGGGAAGGTCAGGATTTCCCTCCAATCTGCACCACAATCCTGTTTGGCTCAATATTCTCCAGCACGAGGCCTTCCGGTGAGGAAATATCCGACCGGGTAATTGTCTTTCGGAAGGTTCCCCTTCCCTGGAATTTCAGGCTGATTTTGATCTGATCTGTACCGATGAACCAGAATGCGCGTCGGGTCCCCGAGAATGTGACCTGAACCTCGGGTGGATCCATACTATGAATCTCCAACGCCTGGGGGATGTTGGGTTCCACCGGTATAGTGAACGTTCGGTAGTCGATCCTTGTCGCATGGACGAAAAAGAACCAGAGAATAACTGTGGCACCAAATGCAATAGCGAGTTCTCTGTAGCTCTTCTTAAAGAAGCTCTTCCACTTTCCCGCCTTGCTCGTCGGCAGGGTCTCTTCGTAGAACGCCGCGATCGCCGCTCGTAATTCTTCGGCATCCCGAAGCGCGCGGATGCGGCTGCCCCGCGCAACAGAGATTGTACCTCGCTCTTCCGAAACAACGAGGCAAAGCGCATCTGTGAGTTCTGCGAGGCCCAGCGCCGCGGCGTGACGTGATCCCGCCTTTTCGAATCTTTGAAAGTCGCGGGAAAGAGGAAGATAGCACGAAAAAACCGTCACGCGGTCCCCTTCAATAACGACAGCGCCGTCATGACCCGGCGCGGACGGGTTAAAGATACTGCGAATCAGTTCCTCACTCACCTCCCCGTTGAGCGCTATCCCTCCGTTAAGATGGCGTGAGATAGGGTCCTTTCCCCGGACGGCAATGATTGCTCCGATTCTTTGGCGGGCGAGGTTGTTGAGGGAATCGACAAGGATCTGTGCTCGATTCTTTGATACGCCGAATCGCTCCTTCAACCGGCGGCCCTGAATGAGACTGCGGCTTGCGAGTTGTTCAAGGAAATGCTTGATCTCCTCCTGGAAAAGAATGACAATCGCGATCAGGATGATCGCGAAAAATCCCTGGAAGACGATTGTCGTGAGCGTGAGGTCGAGCTGACGTGCCAGAAGATAGACTGCCCCGAAGATGAACAATCCGAGCACTGCAAATCCGGCCCGCGTGCGCTTGAACCACACCAGAGCGGAATAGATAACGATGGTCATGAAGAGGATATCCAGCAGATCGGGGACACCGACGGACTCGAAGATCTCAAACATCGTCAACTTCTCCTTTTTTGTTGTGGCATCAGGCCGACGGGACCGGAAGCGATGAGCGGAGTAATCCGCCCCCGGCGACCCTTGTCGAGTTGGTTGATGAGCCTTCTTGTGAACTCCTCCGTGGATTTCCAACGGCTCTTCTCGTTCATCGCTCCGAGGTTCACTTTTCCGCCCGCGATTTGACCGTGACCCCCGGCCTGTCGGGGATGGTCGCAGATTGCGCGAAGAATGACGACAGCTTGGCCATCAGGGAGGTTCGTTCGCAACGACATATGGAGAAATTCCCCGTGCCAGCCCGTACAAAAAGCCCACTGGATTCCTTCGCACGTTAACAGGAAATCGGCCATTTGGGAGATATGGTCTGGAAATTCGGTTGGGCCCAGATGCGTAACGATGAGTGTTCCCTGTGCCCATGCTTTTTCGATTCCAGCCGCGAGGTCTCCGAAAAACTTCCTTGGACGCGGCGGGTTCTGGATTCGGGCGAGCATACGGATATCCGCGCGGTGCAAGAGTCGCAGATAGAGCTCGATGGTTTCACGATTCGTGACCCGAAAGAAATTGAGAGTGTCGGAGAGAATGCCGTATACAAGAGCTGTGGCAAGCGGGGCCGGAATTGCCAGGTTGCTGGCGAGAAGTTCTCTGGCCAACAAAGCAGATGTCGCAGCTGCTTCAGTATCAATGAGGACAAACTCGGCATTCGGCGGTTCATCGCTGGGATGCTGATCAATGACTAACGATGCTTTCCGTGTCGCCGGGAATGAGTTGTTGTCAAAGATCGGCTGTGTATCCACGAGGGCAATCCCCGCAAAGTGGCTCAGATCCGAAGTCTGAAGCTTGTGCGCCGGAATCTTGAGAAGTCTCGCCATCTCCCGGTTTTCGCTTCTCCCGATGACTCCTCCATGAACGATTTTGCCATGAATGCCGGCCAGTTGCTCTGCGAGATACGTCAGGGCGAACGCAGAAGCGAGCGCGTCCGGATCCGGATAGTCGTGTGTGAGCACGAGAAGGGGATTCAGTTTCTCTTTGTGTTCCTTCAGGAAGCGTGTGAGGCCGGAGTCACTCATTGTTCAACCGTGAAAACAGTATAGCATTTTCAGCCAAAAGAATCAAAGTCAGACCTTCGCCATCGGTGACCTCCGCCTGTAATCGGTCTCTTCAATGCTTGACTTTCTAAGTGACTCTCGTAATATTGATTGTGAAAGAAAACCCACACCAGAGGAGCGAAGTTGGACGAATTCTATTTCCATACGAAACTGGATCAATCGATCCTCCTGGGAATCAAGGCGCGAAACCTCTCTGAATTGCTCGCAGGGGTCCAGGGGGTCCCGGAATCTTCGATTTATTACCACACGCATCGGTATCTCCGGCAGCACCACTTTCTTTCTCCGGAGCCCCCCAACGATTTTGCGTACTGGATCACTGATGTCCTGAACGAAGGATCGCTGGCGGAGAGAATCTCCAGTGTCGATATCATACAGTTCCACACTCTGGAAGAGCTTCGGAATGTCTTCGTTGACATTCTGCAATCACACATGGACAGCACGGAGCGTATGCCCTCGGCTCCAGCGGGCCAGGAATTTCACTTCATGGCGGCGAGAACCTTTGTCCTCCGCACACCGTACGTAGCGCATTCGCTTCAGGATTTTGTGGAATCGTTGAAGCTGATTAGCCACGGCTCGCTGTACTATCATATCTTTGAGGCCAAATTGAGACTGGAAAAAGGGGAAAACGATTTCTCACGCTGGTTTCGTGATCTTGGAAAGATGGAGCTTGCGGACATGGTTGCTCGCCTTGACCCGTATACCTATACGCTCGAAGGGCTTCGAAGCATGATCATACAATTGGTGCAGGTGCATGGTACAGCTTGAAGAATACATCCCAATCGTGGGACAGTCGACCGTTGATGAGCTCCGCATGCTGGCGAGGCATCTGGAAGGGAAGCAGGTGCAGAATATTAACTCGACTGCCGTGGGAGGCGGTGTCGCGGAGATACTTTCCCGAATGATACCGCTCCTCAATCAGCTGGGTGTCCAGGCCCGGTGGGATGTCATTAAAGGCGACGAGAAATTCTTTGTGATAACGAAGAAATTCCACAACGGGCTTCACGGAGTGCCGGTGACGGTGAGCGACGATGAGTACGAGTGGTTTCTGCAGGTCAACCGGGATAATGCGCAGGTGCTCCAGTCCGCAGGGCTTGTGTTTGTTCACGATCCCCAGCCGGTTGCCCTTATCGACCAGGACAAACACGAAGGACGAAAATGGATGTGGCGTTGTCATATCGACTTCTCCAGGCCCGACAGGAAGATCTGGAGTTTCCTGGAACAATATATCAAGCGGTACGATGTCGCCGTTTTTTCCGCTCCGGCATTTGCCCGAAGTCTTCCAATTCCCCAGGTGTTGATTGCTCCGTCCATTGACCCTTTGAGCGATAAGAACAAGGAACTGCCCGAAAGCTACATTGATTCTGTGTTTGAGCGGTTTCATATTGACCGTTCCCTGCCGGTCGTCACCCAGATCTCCCGTTTCGATTATCTCAAAGATCCTCTTGGCGTTATCAAAGCATACAAGCTTGTCAAAAAACACCTGGATGTTCAGTTGGTGCTTGCAGGCGGTGGTGCTACGGACGATCCGGAGGGCCCTGCGATCATGAAACAGGTCGAAGACGAGGCTGCAGGTGACAAGAACATTTTCTCGCTTTTCCTGCCGCCTGGGAGCGATCTCGAAATCAACGCGCTTCAACGCGGGTCAACGGTAGTACTGCAGAAATCCCTGAAAGAGGGTTTTGGGCTGACTGTCTCGGAGGCGTTGTGGAAGGGAAGGCCGACAATAGCCTCTGCGGTGGGGGGAATTCCCCTGCAAATTGCCCACAAGTATTCGGGAATTCTCACTCATTCCGTTGAGGGAACAGCATACTGGATCAAGCAGATGATCAACGAGCCTGAATATGCACGCAAGCTGGGTTTGAACGGCAGGGAACACATCAAGAACAATTTTCTCATCACCCGCCACATCAGAGATTATCTGCTGCTGTTTATTTCCTTGTTCCATCAGGGGGATGTCGTTTCCCTCTAGTGTCTCGAGCTGCAAGTTCCTTGAATAAATTCGTTCCCTAAGATTGCTCAAAACAGTCAGAATTCGTCCGAAAGCTGCTGGCGACTTATTAAAGGAATCTCTGACACTCGCCACTAGAATCAGCTTTACAAATACCGGCCACGGTCCCAGTGAAACATCGTCGACTCATCATTGTCTCAAATCGTCTTCCTTTTTCGGCAAGCGTTGTCGAGGGGGAGGTCCGTTTTGGCGAGGTCGCAGGAGGCCTCACAACGGGTCTCAGTGCCTTCCTCGATTCCTACAAGGACCATTTCCCCAGGAGTGAAGACCATCTTTGGGTCGGATGGCCCGGTGCCACGGTGGACGAACCGTATCGCGAGACAGTGCGCGTACGGGCGCTCGCTGAGTACCATGCAAGCCCGGTCTTCCTGTCCGAAAGCGACATGGAGAAATTCTACATGGGCTTCTGCAACAGCACCATATGGCCGCTTTTTCACTATTTTCCCTCCTGGACGGCTTACCGGGAAGACTATTGGGAGCAGTATGAAAAGGTCAATACCTTGTTCTGCGATACCCTTGGAGAGATCATGCGGGAAGATGATATGGTCTGGATTCAGGATTATCACCTGATGTTGCTGCCGGCCATGTTGCGAAAAAGGATGCCCAGCGCAGTCGTCGGATTTTTCCTCCACATCCCTTTTCCTTCATTTGAGATCTTCCGGCTGCTCCCCCTTCATTGGAGAAGAGGGATCCTGGAAGGCCTTCTGGGTGCTGACCTGATCGGCTTTCATACGTACGAATACACCCATCACTTTCTCCAATCAGTCCTGCGCATCCTTGGTCATGATCACTCAATGGGACAAATCTCTCTTCCGAACCGGATTGTCAAGACGGACACGCTCCCCATGGGTATCGATTATCAGAGGTTCACAACCGCAAGTTGCGACCCGCAAACGGAGGCAGAAAAGGACGAGCTGAGAAAAGTTCTCGGCGGGGCAAGGGTGATTCTGTCGGTTGACCGCCTGGATTACACCAAGGGGATCCTCCATCGGCTGCAGGGTTATGAGGTATTGTTGGAAACGACCCCTGAGGTTCACGGCAAGGTTGTCCTGACGATGGTTGTTGTTCCCTCCCGCATTGGGGTAACAGAGTATGAGCAGATGAAAAGGCAGGTGGAAGAGTACGTCGGAAAAATCAATGGCAGATTCGGAACGATAGGATGGATGCCGGTCATCTATCAGTACAGGCAGCTTTCGCTCACCTCACTCGTAGCCCTGTACGGTGTTGCCGACATTGCCCTGGTGACTCCCTTGCGCGATGGGATGAACCTCATTGCGAAGGAATACGTTGCATGCCGTTCCGAAGGGACGGGAGTCCTTATCTTGAGCGAGATGGCTGGTGCGGCCAAGGAGTTGGGCGAGGCGATTATTATCAACCCGAATGATCGTGCCGAGATTGCAGCCGCACTGAAGGAAGCCCTCGCCATGGAGAGCGGAGAGCAGATTCGCCGAAACCGGATGATGCAGAGCCGCCTCAGGCGCTACGACGTGACCCGCTGGGCCGGAGACTTCATCAGTGAATTGAATTCTGCAAAAGCAATTCAGGAGAAACTGAACGCCAGGCTTCTTGAAGCGGCGGCTGCCAAAGCACTGCGCGATGCTTATCAAAGAGCGGCCAAGAGACTTATTTTTCTCGACTATGACGGTACCCTCACCCCCCTTGTACGGCTTCCCGACCTTGCGACACCCTCAGCCTCAATTCTGGCATTGCTGAGAAAGCTGGCAAACGACAAGAAAAATAACACTGTGTTGATCAGCGGAAGAGACCGGAAGACACTGATTTCATGGTTTCACGACATTCCCATGGAGTTCGTTGCCGAACATGGAATCTGGCGGAAGGAAAGAGACAAGGACTGGGAATTCCTGGGACGCGGCAACAACGACTGGAAAGCGTCGCTGCTTCCAATTCTCGAGCAGTACGCTGACCGATTACCGGGTGCCCTCGTGGAGGAAAAGGAACACTCGATTGTCTGGCA
This sequence comes from Bacteroidota bacterium, assembly GCA_035286705.1. GTDB lineage: Bacteria > Bacteroidota > Ignavibacteria > UBA10030 > UBA10030 > JACPLA01. The sequence continues at coordinate 24,693 of DATECW010000088.1, read as the reverse complement.
TTACCGGATGTCCGATCCGGATCAGGCGGCGTTCCTTGCTGCCGAGCTGACAGATCGCCTCCTGAATCTTGCAGCCAATACCGACCTCCAGATACTTCGCGGACACCGGGTTGTCGAGGTCAGGCCGGCCGCCGTCAACAAAGGCGTGGCGGCAGGGCACTGGCTTGTGAGGGAACCCGGCGCTTTCGTACTTGCCATTGGGGATGACTGGACTGACGAAGATCTCTTTTGTGCTCTCCCCGAAGATGCATATTCCATTCGCGTGGGTGTCACGAATAGTCACGCGAGGTTCAATGTAAGGGACGTGGGCGAAGTCATCCGCCTCCTGGAGTCGCTCCTGAGCTGATTCGCATTGGGGGGAGAGCCACGGTGATGGAAGCGATAACACCCCGCTCGTCTCCATGTCCTCCTTTGCATGCCCCGCCTGTCGCGATGTTTTCAGTCGGGATGTTTTCTACGGGTGACCAGGCCTTTCAATTCCGCCTTTGACAGAGACACAGAAATGAAATAGACTCGCAGACCATGAAATCAATTCTCGGTGCACTTGTGCTGGTCGGTGGTCTCGAGGGCGTCTTCCCGGCCAACTCTCTTTCTCAGCAGGATACGACATCAGCACAACTTATCAGGCTCACCCTTAAAGACGGCTCAGAGCTGATCGGGACCGTCGTGAGGGGAGTTCCCGACTCGATCATGTTCAGGACCTCCGGGGGGATTTCCATGACGGTACCGAAAGATCAGGTGGAGTCTATCGAACGAGTCTTGGGACAAACCTCACGAAATGGGTATGTCGGCGGCGATCCCAACTACACCCGTCTGTTCTTTGCTCCGACAGCTCGGGCGCTCAGGCTGGGCCAGGGGTACTTTTCAGCGTATCAGATTTTCTTCCCGTTTCTTGCCATCGGAGTGTCTGATTTCATTACCCTCGCAGGTGGGATGTCGCTATTGCCGGGAGCGGAGAACCAACTTTTCTACATCGCCCCAAAAATAACCCCGGTTCAAACAGAAAAGCTGAGTATCTCTGGCGGAGTTCTCTTCATACAATCGACTTCAGCAGGGTCCGATGGAATGGGGATTTTCTATGGCGTCGCTTCTTATGGAACGGATGCGGCGTCAATCACAGGCGGGCTCGGATGGGGGTTCTCCGGAGACGAGACTGCCGACAAGCCAATCATCCTGATAGGTGGAGAAGTCAGGGCGTCGAACAGCATCAAATTAATTACGGAGAACTGGATTCCGCCCGATTCCGACATTGCTCTTTTATCGTTTGGCATACGCTTTTTCGGGGATCGCCTCGCAGCTGATTTGGGCTTCATTTATCCTGCCGGCTCCCGAATCAGAGGATTTCCTTTCTTCCCCTGGGTTGGGTTCGCCTATAATTTCGGCTCACAATAGGCAGACAAGAGCTCGATACTCGCCGTCCGTACGAGCATGAGCCGATCCACCGCCGGTGCGACTACTCCCGATCCTCAGGCAGCTTGCAGCATTCATCGAGCTTCTCGTACGCCCCGGGATCTGCTTTCTTGTCTTTGGAATTCTTCCTTACAAGCCTTTGAAGAGCGCAGGAGGCAGGGGATAGATCGTTCAAAGAACCGCGCAAATGACGCACACGGGTGATGCACGCGACAAAATATAAACATTTGTCAATTATCTATAACGCTTTTTCCGGCCTGGCGCCGTATGTTTTAAGCAGATCGTAAAGGTCATTGGGTTCTCAAGAGTAGGAATCAGAAGTACTCATGAATTTTCAGATTCGAGAATAGCGGCTTCAAATACTATTGACTTTCAAAGAATTATTCCTGATTTTATTTCGAGTTAGCCTGGCATGAATGTTGATAATTTCACCACCATGAGAAAAATTCTTCATTATAACGCGAGCTTGCACGTTGTTGTGCTCTTTGTTTTTGTACTGGCGAGCTCTGGTTTTACGACTATTCTTCATGAATGCAGGTTGCAGCAGCAAATGGCATGCTGCGCAATACCTGATCGCATGAATGAGGATGAATGCAACCAGAACTCAGCGCCGAAGGCTGGCGCATCGTTTGAATCTGACCAAGCGTGCCATACGAATAGTATTATTGGCGGTCTGGCTGTTAAGCAGGCAATAGTCGAAAAAGACAAAATCAGCAAGGTTCAAAGAGCGGCGACTCTTGTCGTCAGTCTTTTTTCAGATATTTCGTTCTCTTCCCTTTCCTCCAGCCGTTCTGATTCCCGCACCGAGGCATCGTTCTTGTCGCCGGTGGGGAAACACATTCTCAACTCTTCCTTTCTTATCTAACAGCTTCTCCTTGTAATTACCCTAATCCGGGGATTCCTCTATCCCAAGGATACGGGTGTGCTTTCCTCATGTTTTCCACGTGAGGTAACGAAAGAGATCATTCTTTCTCAACAAGGAGTTGCCCATGTTCCGATTCTTCCGTTCTCTCGTTTTCTTCTTGATGGCGGTTCTCGTCACTTACCAGGCTTTCTCACAAGAAGAGAAGAAGCCCCTTCGTCTTGATGGACTTGTGAAGGAGGCGCTCGAAAACAATCCTCAGCTTCGCGCTGCCCGGCATCAAACCGCGGCCGCGAGAACCCGCGTTGATCAAGTGACATCCTGGGATGCGCCACAATTCGGCGTCGAGTTCTTTCAGACGCCAGTTCAGTCATTTCCCAATCCGCTCAAAAATCAAATGGAAATGGACTATTTCATACAGCAAATGTTTCCATTCCCGGGGAAGCTTTCTGATATGGGCAAGGCAGCGGAAAACAACGCCAATATGATGGATCAGGGATATAATGCGTTAGAGCGAAAAGTTCTTCGCGAACTCAAGTCATCGTACTTTGAGCTCTACCTCGTGCAGCGCAAAATTCAGATCAATGCAGAAAATCAGGACCTCATGCGCCGGTTTGTCGATATCGCCTTAAAACAATACGAAGTTGGGATGGGGAAGCAGCCCGATATCTTGCGCGCACAAACAGAGTTGTCCACGCTTATCAATGATGGTCTCAATCTGCAAAAGGAGCGTGCGGTCATCGAATCGATGATTAACACAATCCTGAGTCGTCCAGCAAATGCACCGCTCGGGTTCGTACCTGAAATTGAGAAGGATATTCCACGCTGGACGTTTGAGCAAATTCGACCTCTAGCCCTCGAATCTCGTCCGGAACTGAAAGCGATGAATTTTAACATCGAAATGAACAAATCTGAACTCTCGCTTTCGAAAAAGGAATATTTCCCCGATCTGATGCTGCGTTTCATGTACAAGGACATGGCCATGACCAAAAACGATTTCTGGTCGGCAATGCTTGGAATCAGCATTCCCTTGACTCCGTGGTCGAGCGGAAAATATACGTCGAAGACTGATGAAAACGCACTGAATGTAAGGAAGGCCGAGGAAGATCTTACCGCTATGAAAAACATGACCTTGTTTGAGGTTCAGGATGCTCTTGTAAAGGTTCAAACAAATCAGAATCTGGTGCTCTTGTACAAGAACACTGTCATCCCGCAGGCAGAACAGACCCTGCAATCGACTGTCGCGGCATACCAAACCGGAAAGACGGAGTTTCTCATGCTCATCGATGCCTATCGCATGCTTCTGATGGCCAAGCTCGATTATTACATGTCAGTTATGAGCCATATGGCAAGTCAGGCCCAGCTCGAGCAGGCTGTCGGCATGGACATCTCGGAAATCTCAGCACAAGTTCAATAACGGATATTCAAGGAGCCAAGTAATGAAACGCATCGCCGTGATAGCAGTTTTGAGTCTCGTAATCGGTCTGGGGGCAGGCTGGTTGGCATTTCGCCCTTCGGACGCAGGAAACTCTTCATCGGAAAGGAAGATCCTTTACTATCGTGACCCGATGAGTCCTCAAATAACATCTCCAACACCGAAGAAAGCCGCTGATGGTATGGACTTCGTCCCGGTCTACGATGAATCGTCGGGCACATCAGGCGAAAAAACAATCGCCTTCTACAGAGATCCGATGCACCCGTGGTACACTTCCGACAAGCCGGGGAAAGCCCCTGATTGCGGAATGGATTTGGTGCCGGTCTACGAAGGTCAAGGCGATTCGAAGGGAATCAAAATCGATCCTGTGACCGTCCAGAATATTGGCGTCAAGATTGCAACGGTCGAACGGAGGAAACTCAGCAAAGTCATTCGAGCAGTCGGGAAGGTCGATTTTGACGAGACGAAGGTGTATTCAGTCAACACGAAAATCATGGGATGGGTGGAGAAGCTTCACGTTGATTACACTGGCAAGGTTGTTCAAAAAGGGGATCCCTTGATGGAGTTATACAGCCCCGAACTGGTCTCAACACAGGAAGAATACTTGCAAGCAATTCGATACAGAAAACAGTTGCAGCAAAGCAGTATTGAAGAGGCACGCACAGGTGCAGATGAACTTATCGAGAGTGCAAAGCGCAGGCTTCTGTATTGGGACATTTCCGAGTCTGAGATCCAGCAGCTCGAAAAGCGCGGATCGCCCAGGAAAACGATGACAATCTACTCGCCCGTTGAGGGGATCGTCATGGAGAAAATGGTTTTTAAAGGGCAGAATGTCATGGCGGGGATGGACCTCTATAAGATTGCCGATCTTTCCACGCTGTGGGTTCTTGCGGACATCTACCAGTACGAGTTGCCGTGGGTAAAAGTTGGGCAACAGGCGAATGTGGAACTTTCCTATCTGCCCGGAAAAACGTTTCGAGGGACGATTACGTACGTCTATCCCACCCTCAATATGGAAACAAAAACAGCGAAGGTGCGCGTGGTTGTCAGCAACACCGCGAGTCTCGACTTGAAACCGGAAATGTTTGCGACGGTGAAGATTATATCTCCCGTTGCTGTCGATGCGGTGGCCATTCCGAATCAGGCCATCATTCGATCAGGCGAACGCAATATTGCCGTGATAGCTCTGGGCGGAGGCTACTTTGATCCGCGTGAAATACGACTCGGGGTGATGGCCGACGGTTACGTCCAGGTTCTCGACGGGATCAAAGAGGGTGAGAAAATAGTCACTTCGTCTCAATTCCTTATTGATTCCGAAAGCAACCTCAAGGCAGCTGTGGGCTTGATGCGGGGACACGAGGGGCATGACATGTCCCCGCCCGCCACAGGGGATTCTTCCGGGCGGGCAGGGAAACCCATGGAGCAACAAGAGGCGAAGAAAGGACAGGAGACGCTGAAATCGGCGGAACATGCGGGTCACGAAATGAATCAGGAAAAACCTCGGGCGCAGGATCACAATGACGTCGATACGATGGCCGTGGTTCCTGAAACTGTGGTAGATCCTGTTTGTGGAATGACAATTACACCCGACAAGGAACGATCGTACATGCACAAAGGGAAGACCTACTTTTTCTGCAGCGATGATGACTTGGAGAAGTTTAAGAAGAGCCCTGAGAAGTACGTGCCAGACGACCAACAGCACTAATGTTCTTCTTGACGAATAGAACCTGACAAAGGATTTAAGACATGTTAGAAAAAATCATTGAAGCGTCGATTCGAAATAAGTTCATGGTCATTCTCGCGGTGCTCTTTCTTATCGGTTGGGGTGTCTATTCGATGCTGAGCATTCCGATTGATGCGATCCCCGATTTGAGCGACGTCCAGGTGATCATTTATACCGAGTATCCGGGTCAATCTCCACGCATTGTGGAAGACCAGGTGACCTATCCACTCACCACCGCAATGGTCTCTGTTTCGGGATCCAAAGTTGTGCGTGGCTATTCGTTCTTCGGCTATTCCTTGGTCTACGTCATCTTCGAGGACGGAACCGATCTCTACTGGGCCCGTAGTCGGGTCCTAGAATACCTGAACTATGCACAGAAGCGTCTTCCTCCGAACGTTGTTCCCGCACTGGGACCGGATGCAACCGGCGTAGGCTGGGTCTTTATGTATACACTCACATCCGATAAGCGCTCGCTGCAGGAGCTTCGGTCATACCAGGATTGGTATCTCAAATACGAACTCACGGCCGTTGAAGGAGTCGCAGAGGTAGCAAGCATCGGTGGATTTGTCAAACAGTATCAGGTAACGGTCGATCCGACAAAGCTCTTAGCCTATAACATCCCGCTCAATATGGTTGAGATGGCAATCAAAAACTCCAACAACGACGTTGGCGGTGAAGTTATCGAAATGAGTGAGATGGAGTTCATGGTGCGGGGCCTTGGATATATAAAGTCCGTTGATGATGTCAAGAACATCCCGCTTATGGTGGACAAGAAAAGCGGCACTCCAGTGTACGTGGCGGATGTTGCGGACGTGACGATTGGACCTCTGATGCGCCGTGGTCTTGCCGAAAGCAACGGCGAAGGCGAAGTCGTCGGCGGCATTATTGTGATGCGATATGGCCAGAACGCCCTGGAAGTAATCGAGAACGTGAAGAAAAAGTTAGAAGGCCTGAAGCAAGGGTTGCCGGAGGACGTGAAAATCGAGATGGCCTACGACAGGTCAAGCCTCATTGAGCGAGCCATTGATACGCTCACCGAAAGCCTCATTGAAGAGATGGTTGTTGTGGCTCTCGTGATTATTGCGTTCCTCTTGCATGCCCGGAGTTCATTTGTCGTGATCATTACACTGCCGACGGCAGTCTTGATCTCCTTCATTGTCATGAAAATGCAGGGCATTAACGCGAACATCATGTCACTGAGTGGAATCGCTGTCGCCATCGGAGCCATGGTTGATGCCGCTATCATCATGGTCGAGAATGGTCATAAGCATCTTGAACGCGAGCATGAGAAACCCCCGGCACAGCGCAAGGAACACTGGCAAGTGATATTGGATGCAGCCAAGGAAGTAGGTCCCTCGTTGTTCTTTTCTCTGGCTATCATCACCATTTCGTTCCTTCCCGTCTTTACCCTGGAAGCGCAAGAAGGCCGGCTGTTCAAACCGCTTGCCTTTACCAAGACCTACGCCATGGGAGCCGCAGCCATTCTTGCGGTCACGCTCGTTCCTGTGCTGATGGGATATTGGATTCGCGGAAAAATCCGGTCGGAGGAACGCCATCCTCTCAGTCGGGTCTTGATCAGGCTGTATCACCCTGTTGTCGATTTTGTGTTGAAGCATAACAAATGGGTGATCGGGCTGACGCTGGCTCTCCTCGTGGTGACTTATCTCCCTTACAGCCAACTTGGCTCTGAGTTCATGCCGCCCCTGTATGAAGGTGACCTCCTGTATATGCCGACAACGTTGCCGGGAATGTCGATCACAAAGGCAAGAGAGCTCCTTCAGCAAACCGACAAGATTCTTCGACAATTTCCCGAAGTGCATCATGTGTTCGGCAAGATCGGCCGCGCTGAGACCGCGACCGATCCCGCTGGTCTGGATATGATCGAAACGACGATCATGCTTAAACCAGAAAGTGAATGGCGCGCCGGCATGACAGTGGAGAAGCTGGTCGACGAGATGGACCGTGCTATCCAGTTTCCGGGACTGACGAATGCCTGGACGATGCCGATCAAAACCCGCACAGATATGTTGAGCACCGGGATTAAGACTCCGGTGGGGATCAAAATCGCCGGCCCCGATCTCAAAGTGTTGGAAGAAATAGGGAAAGAAGTTGAGTCCGTCATGCGCACCGTTCCCGGCACATTGAGTGCCTTTGCCGAACGGGCCGTCGGCGGGAACTACCTTGATTTCGATATCGATCGCAGGGAGGCCGCCCGCTACGGCTTGACGGTCGGCGATGTGCAAATGGTCATTCAGACGGCAATGGGAGGAATGAGCATCACAAACACGGTGGAGGGCCTCGAAAGGTACAGTGTCAACCTGCGATATAGCCGCGAACTCCGCGATGATCTCGAGGCGATTCAACGTGTGCTCGTCCCGACGCCAACAGGGGAACAGATTCCGATCGGTCAGCTTGCCACGATCACTCCCCGCAAAGGTCCGATGGTCGTTCGAAGTGAAGATACGCGTCCCAATGCCTGGGTTTATGTCGACATCAAAGACATCGATGTCGGAACATACGTACAGAATGCGAAGCGAACCGTTGCAGAAAAGATAAAACTGCCTGCGGGATACAATATCATTTGGAGCGGTCAGTACGAGTACATGGAGCGGGCGCAAACGCGCCTGATGCTCGTCATTCCCCTGACGCTCTTCATCGTCTTCGTGCTGCTCTATCTCAGCACGCGATCGATGACCAAGGTGGGAATAGTGTTTTTGGCGGTGCCGTTCTCGCTCATCGGAGCCTTCTGGCTGCTCTACATCCTCGGGTATAACCTGAGTATCGCTGTCTGGGTGGGCATTATTGCACTGGCCGGCCTGGACGCGGAAACGGGGGTGATCATGCTTCTCTACCTCGACATAGCGTATGAACAGTGGAAGAAAGAAGGCAAGATGAGAAGCTTGCAGCATCTGCGGGAGGCCATCCACCACGGGGCCGTCCAGCGCGTGCGGCCCAAGCTCATGACCGTGTTGACGACCATGATCGGCCTCTTCCCGATCATGTGGAGCACGGGCACCGGCGCGGATGTTATGAAACGCATCGCTGCCCCGATGGTCGGCGGTCTCACATCTTCCTTCTTGCTGGAACTCGCTGTCTATCCCGTCATCTACTATTTGTGGAAGAGCTGGAGCTTGAAGAAGGAATTGGCCACCGAAGGGCAGCTCCTAGAAGACTAAACGATGAAGAAAAAAACTATGAAAATAAGACCTTTGATCCTCCTTGTGGCTCTCCTGACTGCCCTCTCATCGTTCGCTTTGGGACAGCACAAACACATGCAAATGATGGAGATGATGAAAGATTCAGTGATGATGGACTTGCTGATGGACCATATTGCCTCTAACAATCAGATGCACGCAACGATGATGAAGAAGATGATCTATTACGCAGTCGGCGATACGATGAAGATGACGGAAATGTGCAGAGCCATGATAGATGACAAGCGGATGCTCCGCATTGTTTTGGAAATGCTTGAAGACACGAAGAAGGAAAAATCAAACCACCAACACAATCAACAGTAACAGAGGAGAACAGTATGAGACAGAATCATTTCATTATCGTAATTGCAATTGCGGCATTCTTCGGCTTGCGGAATACATCCGTGGCTCAGGAACACAATCATCAAACGCCTGAACAGCAAACGACACAGGCACAAGCGCAATCAAAGGTTGTGTACACGTGTCCCATGCATCCGGATGTCATTTCCGATAAACCCGGGAAATGCCCCAAGTGCGGTATGACTCTGGAAAAGAAGCAATTGTCCGCAACCGACCGGCAAGAGAGGATGTCCGCTATGATGGGAAAGCCGACGTTCGAAAAGTCTGTTGAAGGTGTACAGGTCCGAGTATGGCTCATAACGCAAGATGAACATAAGAAGATGATGGGAACAATGATGCAAAGTGGTAAGAACTCATCCGAGGCTGGAGGTATGATGCACTCGGAAAAGAAACACGATATGGGCAAAATGGATCACGGAATGATGGGCACGATGATGCAAGGCAAAAAAGATTCATCGATGGGTGGGCACATGATGCATGGAGAGATGAAAGGGATGGATCACGGAAAGATGGAAGAAGGAACAAAACCCGATATGAAAGACGATGAACATAATAAGATGATGGAAGCAATGATGGCCGGAACTCACCATGTAATGGTCACTCTCACGGATGAGAAATCAAGCCAGCCCGTAGAGAAAGCGAAAGTTACGATTGAGATCGTTGCGCCATCGGAGAAATCGGGCAGTGTTGATTTATCCTCGATGATGAATCATTATGGCGGCGGCCTGAAGCTCGATGAAAAAGGAAGGTACATGATTGATGTGAGCTTTCAGAGCGACAATGAGGTCAAACATGCAAGGTTTGCTTATGATGGGCACTAATCCCTCGGTGGAGATGCCGTTATGAAAAAAGACCCTGTCTGTGGAATGATGATTGATGAGGAATTTGCAGCGGGCAGTGCTCTCTATGATGGTCAAACGTATTTTTTTTGTGCACCGGGATGTCTTCATTCGTTTGTTGAAAAGCCTGCAAAATATCTAAAGGCAATGGGAAAGGACGACAATACGTCGGCAAACGATCTGATCGTGGAGGAATGACCAGAGAAACGATCATCATGGAGCTAGCTCGACAAACGATGGGTCTCTCGTTCGGAGCTAGCGACCAGGCAAAGGAAACATGAAAAAGATCACCGCATACATCAACACGGTGCGAGTCCACTGGCTCGTTGAAGAGCTCGAGGCCCTGGGAATTGCAGAAATCATGGTCACCGAATACTTTTCACCATCATCCAAAATCTCCCGAATGGAGTTGCTTTCGCGCGACGATGAAGTGGAACTTGTTCGTGAGAGCGTACATCGCGTTGGCACGATAGGGGCTGTAGCTGATCATTGTTTCTTTGTAGAGGAATACGATCCAGGGCTTCCAAGTCAAATCCCGCTGGGCAAGCGGACAAGCAAACTGGAGGAATCACGGATCAAGCAACTCATCAACTTCATGCTGCGTGGCAGCCACAGGAGAATTCGGTCGGCATTTTTGCTCATGACAATCAGTGTCCTCGGTGTCGCACTGTTCATTGGGCTTCGGACAAACGAGATTCAACTCGACGCAAGAAGAACAGTGGAAACCGTGCGACTTCTTTCAGAGGCGTCGAGTGCGATGGAAAGCGGCGTGCTTGAGGAAATGTTGGCGGTAGAACGATTCCACCGTGGAGAGGCGACTGATGCCCTTAGCGATTTCAAGAGAGCCCGTGTGAAGGTCATCGATGCGGTTTCAGATCTCGAGGAATCGCAGGCTGTGTCCAAGTCGACTTTCGACGTGCTTACAAATCTTGAGCATCGTTTCCATCTGATCGCAGGTGGCATGTTCGACGTTGTGGAGAGGCTGTCAAATGAAGGGAAGCGGAATCATCAGCAAGAGAGAGCGGAACTATTTGTCTCGCACAATCTCATCATGTCATCACTTGACAGCCTTAGACTCAGGCTTCTTGACCAACTTGACTCGTTTGGGAGCGACACAAGAGAACTTCTCGCTCAGCAGCAAAGAGAGATGAACCGGTCGGCACAAGAAGTGAGGACTTCGCTTCTTCTACTGGCCGGTGTTGCGATTGTCCTCACTACATTGCTATGGCTCATGTTGGAGCGAAAGGTTAATCGCCCTATCCGGAAGCTCGTCGAAGAAGCGAACATAATTGATACGGGAGTGGTCAAATGAAAACGACAGGATTCATCCCGATAGCGATTAGTATGCTCTTGATTGTGAGTGCGTTTGGCGGGTGTTCTACAAGCCATCAAACAATGCGTGGATCCGTACTGATGAAATTCGAAGACAGGGTCCACATCTGCATTGGAACTGACGACGGAATACAGGTCGGCGATATCATGTTCGTGTACCGAGTAAAAGTGGATAATACGCGGTGGCTTTCTGAATATCAACGAGATGTTCCGACGGCGCGTAACGGGAGACCGAGTTATCGGAAAATCAAGGTCGGCGAAGCGAAAGTCGTCGAATTATTCGATGGACACTTCGCAGCGGTGACACTCATCAGCGGTGAGCTTCAGTCGAACGACATCGTTGAGAAACAACGGCTTCGATAAGGAGAGTGCTATGAAAACAATCATTTACCTTTCAACGGTGTTCCTGGCTATGTTCTTTCTGACTGGTTGCGGAACAGGCTCGGTTACGAAGAGGACGGTACAGATCAGTCCCTCTGTCATCATCAAGCCCGGCGAGGCGATTGCGATCATGCCGTTCGAAACCGAAAGCGTTCTTTCGAATTTGGGTGGACAGGTGTCCGATGAGGTTATTGTCAACCTTCTTGAACACTCCGCGCATATGAAAATTATTCCTGCAACGGTTGTACGCAATTATCTGCTTGCGAACAATCTCAACGTAAACGGCATTCCCGATATGCATACCATTCATGGATTGAAGCAAGGTCTTCAATGTCGATATCTCCTGACAGGAAACCTGTTTACGTCGGTTGGCGAAGTGAAATACACAAACTCATATTCAAACCGAATCGCATCAGGCAGCGTCACAGTCAGGCTGGTCGATTGCGATTCCTCGACCGTCGTTTGGGCAAAGCACGTGGAATCCACTTTCTCGACGACGACCTACTATTACAGCGGCGGCGAGCAGCAGGGGACGTTTTACACCGATGGACAACTTCTGCAGGGGCTGATCAGCAGGCTGGGGTATGACGTGGCACGGTACTTCTACGGCAGTGAATGAAAGGGAAGCCATGATACGGGACATCGTCTGTGGAATGGATATCGAAGAAGATGATTCGAGGACGGTCGTAAAGACATTTCTCGACAAGACATACTACTTCTGCAGCGCAGAGTGCATGTTGACCTTCATCAAGGATCCAGGCTACTTCACATCCGGGACAAATGATGGTGAAACAGCCATCGACCTCGTTTGTGGAATGAATGTGGATAAGAACAGTCCCCCATATTTCGTTGAGTACAAAGGGATCCGGTTCTATTTTTGCTCGCACGCCTGCCGGGAACAGTTTGAGAGCAGTCCGAAACAATATGTCGGAGCCTGACACACGGAATTCACAAAAGGATCAAAAACAATGAAAAGCATGGTCGCATTTACTCTAAGTCTGTTCCTCGTATCCTGCATGGGTGTCGGGATGATGGGAACTCACGGAAGAATGGATTCGGGGAGCCACCAGATGGCACTTGAATCAGCTCTTGAAAAGGAAGTCGAATTCGGAGATGTGAAGGCAATTGCACTCTTCCCACCACTTCAAGTGGGTGAAAAGGCGGTTTTTACCCTCAAGCTCGTGGATAAGACAACCGGCCAACCCGTCTCGAACGCGAAGGTTTCCTTCCACACATCGTTCTTGCATGCGCCAGAAGAACGCCATATGAGCGCGATGTATGGCGAGGGCGACTCCACGCGCGTTCTTCTGTCGCCGGAGCATGATATGAATTTTGACCAGGAAGTCGAGGAAAGCGCGCAACCAGGAGTCTATGTCGTCAGCTTTACACCTTCCCAGGCGAGTGAGCACAAGACCATGTTTCACATTGGCGCGCTGGGCGAGCGACGATTACGGCCTGAGGTTATCATCGAAACGACAAGGCACCCGGCAGCATCAGGAGATGGCCACGGCAGCATGATGATGGACCGGAGGGGAGGAATGTCGGACTATCTCATCATTGGCGGCATCGTCATGGGGGCTGTGATGATCGTCATCTGGGCTGCACGTGGGGGAAGCATGTTCTAGACGAGGGAACAAATATGAAATATCTTGCATATGGTACTCTATCCGTCCTTTCTTTATTTGTTTCTTCATGCAGCACATCGTACCGGATTCAAGTCGTCGATGGCCTCCCGAAAGAGATCTACCTCGAATTCTCCAAGGGAGCCGATGTAAAAGTGGGAGACCTTTTTATTCTCTACCAATATCATCAGCCTTCAACCTCAAGCGGCGGACACAATCATGGCGCCAGTGCCCCTTTGCCCCACAAGCAAGAACTCGGCATTGTTAAGGTTATGCGTCTTGTTGATGAGACGAGAGCTGAAGTTGAACTTGTCTCAGGACAGATTGGAGATGGATTAGAGGCTGAGAAACTCACAGCGAGGAAGTGATTCAATGAAAGGATTTTGAAATGAAGTGCAACGAATGTGGTGCGGAAAACAGGGATAATACAAAGTTTTGTGCGAACTGTGGTATTGAGGTTGGGAAAACAGAGAAGGCAAATGATTTGAGGCCATGCCCTACATGCAGCTTTGAAAGCATTCCAGGGGCGAAGTTCTGCGCAAATTGCGGTTCCGAAATTCGGCAAGAACGAGCTCATCACCCTCGACAACTGGCTCCAGCACAAGCGCGATACAAGAAAAAGGATCGACGAGTCGATACGAAATGGCGCCGGAGTCCCGGAGTAGTCGGTCTTATCTTGTTGACTGCCGGGATTCTCTTCATTGTTGTACTCTACGAGCGTGGTGAGCGGGGGAAACCGGAACCACAAGCCTCTCTCGTGGAGTTGAAGAGCAGCGATGCGGCCTTGGAGAGGAAAGTGCTGGACATTGCCTCACAATTCATTTGTTCGTGCGGAGCGTGTGGGGAACAGCCTCTCGATACCTGCCGGTGCAACACCGCCATACAGGAACGGCAATTCATCAGGACGAACCTTCAATCCGGAAAATCATCGCAGGAAATCATACTTGCCGTCAATAACACGTTCGGGTGGATGAAGTCCGCGCTTTCCTCTCGCTACGATTCTCTTGCCCACACGACAGGGCAATCGACAAAGCTCACGGTACCCAAACAGCCGGTAAGCGAGATGTTCGCCTTAGCTTCAAGAATCTCCAACACCTCCAAGCCCGCAACCATTGCGGATCGAGTGGAAGTCTTTTCACGCTTCACGTGCCCGTGCGGTCAATGCGGCATTGATGAACTGAAAGACTGCAGTTGTGCTCATCCACGCGGAGCACAGGAGGTCAAGACTTTTGTTGATGACAAGATTCGCGAGGGCACATACACTATCGTGCAGCTAGTCGATGAGGTAGAAAAAAAGTACGGAGGGCGCAAATTCTAAGTCAATGAGACACAAAATGAAATCGTCTCTAATGGTCTTATTGTTTGCACTCACAGTCGTTTGTCTCCCCGCACAAGCGCAAACGGGCAGTCTTGAAGGAGTTGTGCTGGACAAGGGATCAAAGCAGCCGCTTGAGCTGGTCAACGTTATTCTCAAGGGCACGAACATTGGATCTGCAACAAATTCACAGGGACGTTACTCTATTCAAAATATCCCGATTGGAACGTATACCGTGAGATTTTCGATGATCGGTTTCAAGGAGAAGCTCGTTTCAAACGTTCGAATCAAACAGGGGGAAAATGTTATTGACGTGCTGCTGGAAGAAACAGCTTTGGAAACGGAAGAAATCGTCATTACACCGAAACCCGAGCGCTACGATGCAAGCGGCATCACAGCGCGTCTCGGAAAACAAATGGTGGTCAATACACCAGGTTCCGCCCAGGATATCTTCTGGGTGGTTCAGACACTCCCAGGAATCGCATCCGATGGTGACAATTCAAAGCTCTACGTGCGCGGCGGAAGTCCGGATGAAAATCTCGTGCTGTACGACGGCGCAACAATCCGAAACCCATTCCATTTCGATATGATGGGCGGCGGCTACTGGAGCATTTTCAACTCCCGACTCGTCGAGAAAGTCGAGTTCTATGCGGCGGGATTCCCTGCCCGCTATGGTGATAGGCTCTCTTCGGTGTTGTTGATTGAGAATCGGACCGGCAATATGGAGAAGCTGAATGGCGAGGCATCGATCAGCATGTCGGATGCGAGTGGAACAGTCGAAGTGCCGCTCGCATTTGCCAATGGCACAGCAATGCTCTCTGCCCGGCGGAGTTATTTCGACGTGCTGCTCAAATATACTGATCTTGCCAGCGATTACAGCGTGCTGCCGTACTTCTTTGATATTAACTCAAAAGTGGATTTCAACCTTTCACAAGACCATAAATTGACCTTCTCCGGGCTTTACTCCAGAGAACGGATGTACGGTTTTTTTGACCGTCCCAACTACACAGGAGATTTTTCCTGGGAAAACAAAAGCGGTGTTGTAACAGGCCGCCTTCGCTCTCTGCTCGGCGAGTTCTTTCTTTCGGATTTTATCGTCTCATGGAGTCAAGCGAAAAGCTCTTCCGTTCAACCGCGTAATGCCGTAGAAGCATACAACATTCAAGAATGGACGCTCAAGCAGGATTTCACCGTCATCTTTCCCGCAAATGAGCTGCATATCGGCGGATGGCTCGGTCGAGAGAAGGAAGATGTCACCATTGATGTCCCGCTCGAAATAGCCTTGAACTTCAACGAGCTAAAACTTCGGGGAACCGGAACATCCATGAAGCCTTCACTTTATGTTGATGACAGATGGACCATCTCCCCATCGCTAAGTGCGAGCGTTGGTGTTCGATATGACTACATTGCGAAAAGCAAGGAGAGTACGTTCTCCCCGCGATTCAATCTTTCCTATGCCTGGAATGAACACATGAGTCTTTCGGCAGGCTACGGATGGTATTATCAGTCACCACGACCGTTTGAGCTGGATATCAACAGCAATCTCAAATCCAAGCGTGCTGAAAGCTATGGCATCGGCATCAGGCACGAGGTGGGTGACGCAATGGTGGTGAGCCTTGAGCTGTACAACAAGAATCTTTCTCGACTCATTACAATCGATTCGCTTTGGAATCTTTCCAATAATGGCGACGGATACTCACGCGGCGTAGAGTCTTACGTTCAACTCAAGAATGGTCAAGGATTCTTCGGCTGGTTGTCGTACACCTATTCTCTGTCAAAGCGGAGAGAAGGAACAAACAGCGATCTGCACGTTTTCGATTTTGACCGGCCACACTTGATAAGTGTCGTTTCAAACTACAAATTCTCGGAACATTGGCAAGCCGGTTTGCGCTTCCGCTATGGCAGCGGAAGGCCATACACACCGGTCGCTTCGTCCTGGTACGACCCGAACGAAGAACGCTGGTTTCCCATTCCCGGCATCCATAACTCGGATCGTTATTCGGCATATAATCGACTCGACGTTCGTGTAACTCGACATTTTCAATTTGCATCGTTCGATCTCGATGTCTATTTGGAAGTACTGAATGCCTACAATCAAAAGAACATCGTGCACTACATGTGGGATGAGACGTATTCTTCGAAAGAACAACTAACAATCATTCCATTTCTTCCGGTCATAGGTGTAAGTGCAAGATTGTAAATCAACAGAAACCGAATCACAACAGGAGCAACATCATGGCAAACTTTTGTTCAGAATGTGGAAAGGCTCTCGAGCCTGATTCGAACTTCTGCATCGGATGCGGAGCTTCACTGACCGGGAAGAAACCGGCAAAACCTCTTTGGCAGGAAAAACACGACCGAGTTGTGGCAAACCATAGACCGTCGGGCAAGAATCGGTTGAAAATATTCATCGCGCTCGGAGTTGTTGCCGTGTTCGGCGGCTGGGTATATTTCAACCTTCCAGAGAGCGGTAACCCAGTCATCAAGGCGTCTCCAGCAATTGTCTCGCCTGCGAGCTACAGTGTGACGGGAGAGCAGATGATCGATGTCCCTGCAAAAGTCGAGAATCGAAAGATCATACTACCACTCGACCTGCTCAGGGAACGGAAGTTCATTGCCTTTCAGTATTCCACCGAACTGAACAATATACCCCTTCTTGCCTATATCACCGGCGAGGGAAAGGTGGTGACAGCCGTGAGCATGTGTGAACCGTGCAATTCGACTCGGTTCCACATGAAGGGCGACAAGCTGGTTTGCAACTCTTGCGGCTCGACATGGGAGTTGAACGATCTCGAGCCGGTGAGTGGTTCATGCGGGAAGTACCCGCCGGACGCCCTCCCCAATACCGTCGCTGGGAACGAAATTCAGATCGACGAGCAATTGGTCGTCCGGTGGCAGAGGCGAATCTAAGTCGATAGTCGCCTATCGTTCCCGCCCAAGAACAGCGGGATGCAGAAAACGAACAATCAAAGATTACAATGAAACTCTACAACATCTCGCTCAACAATCTTCGACGGCGAAAGTCCAAGATGCTCTTTCTTGTTCTTGGACTAACCATTGCCGTCAGTACGGTTGTCACACTCATTACGGTGGCCAGGATCATGAATGCAGATATTGCCAACAAATTAGACGAGTTTGGAGCGAATATTCTCATCACTCCAAAATCTGATGACCTCTCGCTGAACTACGGTGGAATGGCGGTCTCTGGCGTTGCTTTGGATGTGAAGCAGCTTCGTACAAAAGACGCGCAGGAGATTCTCACGATCGAGAACAGCAAGAATATTAGGATCATCGCTCCGAAGCTTCTCAATATAACCGAGGTGATAGACCGAACCGTCCTCGTTGTCGGTGTCGAGTTCGATCAAGAACTGCAACTGAAGAAATGGTGGAAGTTGGTTGGACGGAGACCGGCAACGAAGGATCAGGCGATCATTGGAGCAGACGCGAAGAAGTCGCTCGGGCTCGACTTGAACCAGTCTTTCGAGATCCAAGGAGAATCGTTTACCGTTGCGGGGGTCCTCGAACCAACCGGTTCGCAAGACGATGGCGTTGTATTCATTGATCTTGCGGAAGCCCAGCGATTGTTCGGCAAACCGGATGAATTGAGCCTCGTCGAAGTCGCGGCTCTCTGTTACGACTGTCCCATCGAGGAGATTGTGCGCCAGACATCGGAGAAATTGCCCGGGGCGAAGGTGGTGGCCATTCGTCAGACGATTGAATCAAAAATGGAGGCGATGCACCGGTTTGAGCATTTCTCGTATGGGATCTCCGGGGTGGTCCTCCTCGTGGCAGCTCTTATTGTTATCACGAATATGATGGCGTCCGTGAATGAACGAACAAGGGAGATCGGTATCTTCCGCGCCATCGGGTTCCGCCAAACCCATGTCATGAAGATCATTCTCACGGAGGCATTTCTCACGAGCTTTCTGTCGGGGGTGAGCGGATATTTCATCGGTGCAGGTGCTGCACAGTTGGTAACTCCATTGATGACAGTGAATGGGACGGCCGGCTGGTCAGCCGATTATGCATTGTTTGCATTTTCGATAATGCTCGCTGTTTCCGTGGGACTGGTTTCAAGTATCTACCCTGCATATAAGGCGTCGCGGCTCGATCCGACGGTCGCCCTAAAGGCATTGTAGGCATTCTTAATTTGTGAACAATGGAACGAAGAATATGAGCCTTGTCCAGATTCAGCAATTGAAAAAAACATATAACACCGGTAAAGAGTGCGTCCCTGCGCTGGACGGAGTTTCGGTTGAAATCGCTCAGGGAGAATTCGTCGCGGTCATGGGCCCGTCAGGCTCCGGTAAAAGCACGCTCCTGTCTATTCTGGGTGGATTGAATCATCCGTCTGAGGGGTCGGTCATTGTGGATGGCATTGATGTGTATTCGTTGAGCGACGAACGCAGGGCGGATTTTCGCCGTGAGTATCTGGGCTTCGTGTTTCAGTCCTTTCAATTGTTGCCGTATTTGACCATTCTCGAGAACGTCATGATCCCATTGGTCATCACAGGTCGCAACAACGATGAGCAAGAGATCATGGCAAAAGCGATTCTCGAAAATGTCGGTTTGGGCTCAAAAGCATTTCGGCTTCCGGATGAGCTGAGCGGGGGGGAGCAGCAGCGGGTTGCGATTGCGCGTGGACTTGTGAATCAGCCGCCGATTGTTCTTGCTGACGAACCGACAGGGAACCTGGATACCGGGACGAGCGATGAAATCATGAAGATTCTTCAACGCCTGAATTCCGAAGGGCACACGATCATCATGGTAACTCACAATCCGGAAAACCTTCGATTTGCAAAACGATGTATTTACCTGAGAGATGGAAGGCTCAGCGATGATGTGTCAGTACACACAGAACGTCATCTGGCTGTTGCGCAATAGGTTCTTGGAAGAAAAGAAACTCGTCGGACCATTAGAAAGGGAGGTTTCATGAAACGTGTCTCCGGTGCTGTCGTGGTGATGGTTCTTGTCACACTTTCCGCTCATGCCCATGATGCCTGGCTCGCAGCGAAATGGAACAAGGATAAGACGCGGATCACGATCTCTGCGCTTGTTGCGGAGCATTTTCCGCATGGAGAGCCCATCAAAGGTGTTGACCGCTTCGTTGACCCGCGTGCCTATTTACCCGCCGGCGTCTCCATTGCCCTTGCAGGCGACCCGTCGGATTCGACCTTGTTGGGTTCGCTTCCTCCCGAGCCAACCATGATCGTTGCAACGGGTGTGAAGCAGCGGGAGATCACGTTCAAAGGAGATCTGGCTGAACAGTATCTACGAGAAGAGATCGGACTGACAAAGAGAGAGGCGTCACACTACCTCACGCCTCACGTTGAGGAATTCAGGGAAACGTACAGCCGCATTATGAAGATCGTTGTCGCAACGGATTCTCATACGCCGCAGGATTCAGTGCTCGGATTGCCGTTGGAGATAGTGGTGAAATCGTGGAAGGATACCGGGCAGGATCGGGCGACCATTCAGTTCCAGTTGCTCTATGAAGGTGTGGCAGTCTCCAATGCTCCGGTTCGCGTGATAACGAACCGGAACACGACCGTTGTGAGAACGGACAAACAGGGTCTGGGGCAAGTGTCGGTTGATCCTCAGCATCCGGTACTGTTGGCGCATATTCGACTCTCTCAACTTGCTGCCGGTCGCCTTAACAGTCTGTGGACAAACGTAGCGATTTACAGACTGACGCGCTGAAATCGTCGCCTCATGAAGCGACGAAAAAACAAGAGAATTCACGCCGTTCACAAACCAATAATACCTTGAAGGAGGAGCTATGCAGCGCATCATCATTGCTTGTTTGATTGTCATTGCAGCGGTCGCTTTTTCCGCGACGACAACTGCGCAGGAAAAGCATGCCGGCCACGGGAAACAGGAAACTGCGAAACCGGCGGCAGATCAGCAGAACATTCAATCGAAGTCTCAGAAACAATCGGACAGCCTCACGGCGAAGGAGAAAGTTCAGAAAGCAAAAGAGCTTCTTGCTGAAGCGAAAGAGGAGATGTATTATAACTGCTGCATAAAGGCGCCGTGTGACCGATGCGCGCTGGACCATCAGAGCTGCACCTGCAACAAGGACTTGAGAGAGGGAAAAGGTATTTGTTCCGATTGCTATGCAGGATGGCAGCTTGGAGAGGGTAAGGACATTCCAGGCGTGACGAAAGAAAAAGTGAAACCCAACTTTCACGGCCACAAGCATTGAGATCCTAGGGGAACATATGGCAAATTCGCTTTGCCGCCCCAAATACCGATTTTTCAGCGGTGCGAGTGCTTCAGTCCTCAATCAAGACCAGGGAGATGTTGAACTGATTCCTCTATGAAACGCTGAATGTTACCATGAGGCAGAAGGGTTTTTCCGCTCCATCTATACTTCAACCCTTCTAGTCTTTCCACAATCTTCAATTCTACGCCACCCTGCGCAACAAACACGGGAATCACAATGACATCTCCGCTCTTTCCAGACTGACGAACCAATGAGCGCAGGTGTTGTCTTGCCTGGTCATGGACGGCCTTTTCAGCGTCATCGCGCACGGTCACGCAAAAGATGTGCTTGAATCTCATTCGGGCCTCAGATCGCGACACGTAGATTCGATCTGCAATACTCTCCATTGTCCCAAGCCAATTCCTGTTATCCTCTTCGTCGTTTGGCCCATGAGCCACGAGGATGACCGTTTCATTCGGGGGATCCTTGCTGAGTTCGTTAATCCTCTCATCAAGGATCTCGGCAACGAGGGGATTATCATCAAGCGCTTTTGTGAGAATTACCTGGGCATTCACTCTCAATGGCCTGAGTGAAGGTAGTTCTCCCCCGTGTGAGAGATGATTGCTTTCATGTCCGTCTGACGAGTGCTGCATCATCATCGGAGGATCGGCAAGTTTCTTTCTTAACCCGAGCAAGTATTCGTTCTGGCGTATGATGGGGCTGTAGCTTGAGATAAATAAAGGAACCACTACAATTCTTGTCACGCCCTCGGCTTCCAACTTGTCGATGGCCTGTTGCATGGTTGCCGGATCGGCCATTCCAAAAGCAATCTCGAGCGGATAACGCTGTTTGATTGGCTCTGCGACACTCCGGACTGCATCTTCCCATCTCTTATCCTTGCTACCGTGAGCAAGAATCAAGATTCCCATCTTTTCCCCGGCGACTGAAAAGGATGTTCCAAGGCTGACGGCAAGTATTATTGTCAGGATTTTGACTATTCGCATTCTCACGATGTCTCCTTGTATGTAGTAACGCGTGGGTCTTCCTCGACGGCGCTGTGGAGAGCCATCAGGCTGGTCGATATGTTTGAACGTACTGTGTTTCTTGAAACGTTTTGAAGTTCGTCGCATCCACGGGGATACTCTCCAATTTCATTCGATCAATCGTGGAGAAGAGGATTAGCATGAACAAGTGGATCCATCTTGGTCGCAACTTGATGAAGTCCATGCGCCCCAAAACCGCTTCTGCCAGAAGAGCTTCAACGTAGTCTGGGGAGCAACCGGTTAGGCGGCAGGAGTCTACGGCCTGAGCGACTTGAGCTTTGCAGCGATATCCTTTGTTCCAGGCACTCCGCCACGATAGAATCGGCAAGCTGGATTGAATGATTTCGCTGGGGATACATCAAAAAGGTCTCTTCCATTGACAAGAATTGTCGGTGATCCATAACCCGCTCGCGCGTCTTCTTTTCTTGAAAGATCAATGAGATCGAGAGAGTCAATCGCTGTTTTCCAATGAAGTTCATGCAATGCTTCCTGGAGGGAAGCCCACATCTTGGGTGTATTTGGACAACCGTCCTCCATTCCTATAAAGTCGATTTTCATGTTCTTATCCTGACAAGGAAGTTGAGAAAATGAGAGAATGAGGAGCAAAGAAACGAAATGATAACGCATGACAATGGAGCCTTCCTGAAACAATGAGCCTTCGTGCCACCCAACCAGGATCTGACTCATCATCAAGTTCTAGCCTCTCGTAAAGGTCAAACTGAACATATCCGCAACTCCGATGGGAACCGGGGAAAGGAAGGGTTCGCCGAACTTCTTGCCGATCCTCCGCCCATATGCCCGTCCGCGAACGTCAACCAACTCCAAAAAATCCGGTTTGCTGAGTCTCGTTTCCGGCTCCTTGCTGTGCGGATCGAAAAATTGAGATGAGTGTGCCCGCACCGCTTTCATTTTTGTTTCCCATGAGTCTGTAACATCAATAATAAACGACGGCGTAAATTCATGCCATTGCATGAATTCAAACCAAACGTCCGGGCGATGAGGCTCTTGATCCGTTTCCTCGTGCTTTGTGCTGATTTTGGATAGACCAGAATAGAACCATGCCTCGCGGCACAGGCGATGGGCGTGCGTGTGATCGGGATGGCGATCGAAAGAGTGGGGAATGATCATCATGGACGGTCTGAGCTCACGAATGAGGGCTATGACCTTGTGGAGATTCGTTTGGCTCACTTCGATATTGCCATCGGCGATCTTGAGGTTCCTCCGTGTTTTCACTCCCAGGATTCCGGCCGCTTCTTCGGCCTCGCGAGACCTGATCTCTTTCGTTCCGCGAGTCCCGAGTTCTCCCTGTGTGAGGTCGGCGATAGCAGCGGAATGGCCGAGTTGGACCATTCGCGCAATCGTTGCGCCGCACGAAAGCTCAATGTCATCGGGGTGCGCGCCGACAGCCAGAATATCTACGTGCATGCGAAATTCCTTTCAAGGTTGATGACGAATATACGCAACATGGCCGCGAAAGACAAGATGAGGGCGTTGATGTATGCGAGCCGTCCGATTAATCGGATGGCGGAGGCATTGCTCCAAGGCAGGTCGGCGTTCACGCCGGTACGCGCGCAACGTGGTCGCCGTGAACGGTGACCTACCGGATGGGAAACGATTGCCCTGCGACTGTAGCCGGAAACCGTGCAAAGATAAGTTGAATGTAGCACCAACTCTTGCTACCTTTTCGCAATGAACTCGCAACCGCAACGAGACGGAAAGATCCTGACGGTCTCCGAATTGACAAGGATGATCAAGGGTTCGCTCGAGGAGTCTTTTCCGCATGTGTGGCTCCAGGGGGAAATCTCGAATTTCAAACGACACACATCGGGACATCTCTATTTCACTCTCAAGGACGAAGGGGCGCAAATTTCGGGTGTGATGTGGAGAAGTCGGGCGGAGAATCTCCTGTTCTCCCCCGAAGATGGCATGGAGGTTCAGGCACGGGGAGCGATCACCGTGTACCCGCCGCGGGGGAACTACCAGATTGATGTTGTCCGCATGCTTCCGGTTGGCATCGGCGAACTTCAGTTGGCCTTTGAGCAGCTGAAGCGAAAACTCGAAGCCGAAGGACTCTTTGATCCCGCGAAGAAGAAACCGATTCCTGAATTTCCGCATGCCATCGGAGTCATAACGTCTCCGACAGGTGCCGCTTTGCAGGATATCAGAAGTGTTCTGGAGCGAAGGCAACCGTCGGTCGAAGTTGTTGTTCTCCCCGTCCGCGTCCAAGGGCCGGGTGCAGCTGAGGAGATTGCGGTGGCAATTCGGGAAATGAATCAGTACGGGGATATCGATGTCCTCATTATAGGAAGAGGAGGCGGATCGCTGGAGGATTTATGGGCCTTTAATGAAGAGGTGGTGGCGCGGGCTATCTACCAATCATCCATTCCAGTGATCAGCGCTGTCGGGCATGAAATAGATTTTTCAATTTCGGACTTTGTTGCGGATCTGCGTGCCCCCACTCCTTCAGCAGCTGCAGAGATGGCTGTGCGCGATCGAGCCGAAATTCTTGATATTCTTGGCAATTATTGCTATTCTATGAAGCAAAATCTGACTGAGAGGGTGAAGACGTTTCGCGACCGGGTTGGGAGTCTGGTGGCAAGCTATTCCTTCAACCGGCCAAAGGACCTCCTTCTGCAGTATTCCCAACGGATCGACGAAATTGAAAGAAGCCTGACATCCGTTACTGCCCGCATGTTGGAACGCTCGCAGGGGGAATTAGCCACTCTGACGCAAACTCTTGAAGCACTGGGACCCCGGAACGTACTGAAACGGGGGTATGTCATCGTGATGAAAGACGGCAAGACAATCATGTGGGCACGGGGGTTGGAAGAAGGCGACAAGACGGAATTGCGATTTCACGATGGCAGCCGCAAAGCCAGAATCGAGGGGGAATGACAACAAGAAAAGGGACGAAAACGTTTGAGGCCGCATTGAAACGGCTCGAAGAGATTGTGGATGCCCTCGAAGAAGGG
>DATECW010000087.1:0-13387 GCA_035286705.1 Bacteroidota bacterium | reverse complement strand
AGCTGTTTCTATAGAGAAACCGCAAGCGATCAAGCATGATTCAGGTCCAGGCTTCGTGAAGGCACCGCAAATACACTCTTACGCCCCTCGCTTCGCAACAATTGTCTCCAATCCATGCGCACCGGGGCCCGTCTCACTCTTACGAAGCAGGAAGGCGAAGGCAAGGCCTACGAATCCGAGGATCGAGAAGATCCACATCCCCAGTGCATAACCGCCGGGATTCTCGGCGCCCGCCCCTGACGAGTCATTCGCCATGCCGATCATGAGGTTCAGCGCAAAGAATCCGATTTGCTGAATCAGCGTCATAAGCGCGTATGCAGTTCCAAGTCTGTTTTGCTCAACAATGTACGCCACGGAAGGCCACATGATGGCGGGAATGAGGGAAAAAGCAATTCCCATCATCGAAACCGGAATCCACAGTGAAATATTTGTATACGCCATGATCAGATACACCGGCATGAGGAGAATGCATCCGAACGTCATGAAGAGTGCACGCTTTCCCAGCTTATCGACAAGAAGTCCGAACAACGGTGTGGCGATCATTGCAGACATGGGAAGAAGGCTGTTGAAGAACCCGGCCGATTCCCGGGCAACGTCTTCTGCCACGCCTCCGAAATGGGTATCCATGAAGAACTTGATGGCAAATGTTCGGAAGGGAAAAATGGCCGAATAGAAGGTGAAGCAAAGGCCAACGATAAACCAATAGGACTTGCCGAAACGAAAAATCTCCCTGGTTTCCAGCTTATCCACTTCACCGGCTTTCCCGAGGGTGAAACGGGTCTCAGCCGTTTTCTCCAACCACCAATACACCAACGCCGCTGCAACTCCCACAACACCGGCTCCCACCGCAAACATCAGGGGACCCTGCCAGCTCGCCGGTCCGGCCGCACCTTCGGGATAAAACACCGATCCTGCCCACGAGGGAGAATTATCCGCTGCAACCGAGGCAAGACGAGCGATCGTGAGATTGATGCCGAACGCGAAGCTGAGTTCCTTTCCCTTAAACCACTTTGCGAGAGCCGTGGTCACAGCAACAATAAGAGATTCCGCTCCAAGTCCCAGGATTGCCCGCCCTGCGACCATTGTGGCAAAACTTCCCTGCCAGGCAGTCAGAATTGCCCCAACGAGACAGACAAAGGCGAAAGCTGCCATCGACTTCTTCGTTCCAATCCTGTCAATGATGATTCCGCCAATGATGAGTGTCAGAACGGCCGCAACGCTGTAGCTTGAATTGAGCCATCCGATATTCTCATCGCTGAACCCAAGCTGTTTGGCAAAAATGTCGACAAGCGGATTGATGCTGTCATAGATGTAGTAGTTGCCGAACATCGCCAAACTGAGGAACAGGAGCACAATCCAACGATACACTGCCGTTGGTTCCGAGGCCGGCTGTCCGGTTCCGGGATACTTATCCATGAATGCCGCTTTCTCTTTGATGTCAGGAAGCGAAGGGTTCGTGCCTTCAGTTCACGTTTTTCAGGATCGCGAGGAGATAATTCCAGAACTTTTCCACCGTATCGATATGGATTTTCTCGTCGGGCGAGTGAACTCCTTCAAGCGTCGGTCCGAACGAAACCATGTCAATACCGGGATATTTCTCACCAATGATGCCGCACTCCAAACCCGCATGAATTGCCTTCACTGCCGGCTCTTTTCCCGTGAGTGACTTATACGTCGATTTCGCGAGTTTGAGGATGGGGGAATCGAGGTTGGGCTTCCACCCGGGATACCCTTCCGTATGATGCGGTTTTGCCCCGCCCATCTGGAAGATGGATGCCATCGTGTGGAGGGCTTCCTCAATCTCTGAAGCAACGGAACTCCGCTGGCTTGTCGTCACCACCACCTTCCCTTTTCCCGTGCCGATGATGGCAACATTGGTCGACGTCTCGACCAGCCCCGGGATGTCCGCACTCATTTTGAGTACTCCGTGCGGCAAAGCGGATAATGTCTTGAGAAGCGTTCCGTGAAAGTCTCTCTTGAACACTTTTGCGTTTTTCTCGGCAGCGACTTGTTCCAGGATGATCTCAAGATCCGGATCGACTGTTTTCAATTCAGCTTTGAACCTTTCATTGCATTTCACCACGGTAACATTTGCCTTCTTAAGGTTCTTTGTCGGAATGAACACAAAGGCCTCGGCTTCCCGCGGGATCGCATTGCTCTTGTTGCCGCCGTCGATCCGGGCGATCCTTGCCCCGTCCACTGTCAAAGCCAGAAGGACCCGATTGAGGATCTTGATGGAATTGCCCCTTCCTTTGTCAATTTCCAATCCAGAATGTCCCCCTTTCAACCCGCGAACAATCACTTTCGCGGCCACAGATTTTCCCGGAGCGCGTTCATATTTCACCGTCCACGTCCCTATCGTGTTTCGTCCCCCCGAACACCCGACGTAGAGCGCACCTTCTTCTTCCGAATCGAGGTTCATCATTGTTTTGCTTTTGAGAAATCCCCCCTTCAGGTTGCTTGCTCCCGTCAGGCCTGTCTCTTCATCCACAGTAAACAGAAATTCCAGGGGGCCATGCTCCAGCGATTTGTCCGCCATGATAGCAAGGTTGCTGGCAACTGCGACTCCGTTATCCGCTCCCAATGTTGTGCCGTTCGCCATCATGAAATTTCCCTTCCGAACCATTTCGATCGGATCCTTCAGAAAATCGTGCACCTTGTCCTTGTTTTTCTCGGGCACCATATCAAGGTGGCCTTGCAGACAGATCATCTGCCGGTTTTCCCTTCCGGGTGAAGCAGGTTTGCGCACAACCACGTTCATGAACTTGTCCTGCTGAACCTCGAGTCCCAGACTCTTGGCAGTCTCCATGACATACGCGGCAATTCGTTTTTCGTTTCCCGATCCGCGGGGAATTTTGCAGATTTCTGCAAAGTACTTCCAGACATTCTGCGGTTTCAGTCCATCAATTGCGTTTGACATGATGTCATCTCCTCATTAGTGATCATCCCCCAGTCGTCACAGTGAACCCGTTTCTTCTCCGTTCTCCAGGGTGATGAATTTTTCTTTTTCCAGTTTCTGCAAAAACTTGCCGATTCGATCGTACACCGACTCTGTATCCTTCCCGAATTCCCGCTCCATTCTGGCTCCCATCTCTTCCACGCTCGTCGATCCGTCGAATTGTCGCCACAGAAAACTCCCGTGTGCGTCCAGTTTGATTCGGAAGTTCTTCTTGGAAAGCATGGGAAGAAGCCAGGTAGCGAGGAACTTGTTGCGGAACTTCGGGAAAAGAATGACCACATGCCCGTTCTCCCCTTCCACCCACTCAACGGTTCTCCGGGGTGTCAGAGTCAGCAGATTGCGCGGCTCAATGATCTTCTTGGTTGTCATGCGTGCTAATCGAAAGTCCGACATCCGCGACGGTATTGCGCACGCAGATGTCGGACTTTAGCTCAGTGACCTACCCCATCGCACTCGGAGGCGCAGGTTCATCCGGCTTGCCTGCATTCCGTATCGGAATGAGTGTCAGAATCAACCCTACGATGAGAAACACGCCCAAACTGCCGTAGAAACTGGGACTCGGGAAGATTTCGGGAACGGCGATCTCCTGAAAAGCCAGGTATGCAAAGACCAGGCCTACAAGCGCTTCGCCTGCAATCAGGCCTGCCGCAAGGAGAACGCCATTGTTCTCGACGCGTGTTTTCTGTGCTGCATTGAGTTTCTTTCGCTCTGACATCTTGTCGACGATCCCTTTAATGAGCCCGCCGATGAAAATGGCGAACGTTGTTTCGAGCGGCAGATACATCCCTACGCACACGAGCATGGGGCTCTTCACCTGAACGAGAATGAACCCGACAGCCATCAGTATTCCGACAACAATGAGCGGCCATGCCATTTGGCCCGTGACGATCCCCTCTGAAACCAGTGCCATGAGGCTAGCCTGAGGCGCAGGAAGGGCTTTCCCGCCGAGTCCGGTTCCACCCATATTGATGTCGCCTTCGTGCAAAATAAGAATTGGATAAACCATGACGAGACCTGAAACCACAACTCCAACGATATCTCCCATCTGCATCTTCCACGGTGTACCGCCCAGGATATGCCCTACTTTCAGGTCTTGCAGCATCTCGCCTGCAACAGCTGCAGAAACGCATATGACGCCTGCGACTCCGAGCACGGCCGCAATTCCCGTTATCCCCGTTTGACCCAGCGCGACCATAAGGATCGCTGCGACGATGACTGTCGAGAGGGTCAGGCCGCTGATCGGATTGTTACTGGATCCGATCAAGCCGACAAGGTATCCGGAAACAGCTGCAAAGAAGAATCCGGCAATAACCATCACAACGGTCGCCGTGAGAGCCGCTCCGACGTCCCCTGAAAAATAATTGTAAAGAAAGAAGGTCAGGACTGCCGTCCCGGCAATACCCATCAGCACCCACTTGATATTGAGATCATGCTCGATGCGGTTGATTTGAACTCCACCCTGTGCCGCTTTCTTCACGTCACCGATGGACCGTTTGATGCCGCCGATCAGGTTCTTCCTCATTCTCCACAGCGTGAACACCGCGCTCATCAACATGCCGCCGATGGCAATCGGACGGACAATAAATCGCCAGACATCTGTTGCCTGAGCCATCCATTCATGCTCACCTGCATCCTGGCCGAGTCTCGTTTCAAAGGAAGGGCCAAGGAAATACAGCAGAAGCGGGACGAACAGACCCCATGCAAGCAATCCGCCGGCAAAGTTCAATGACGCGAGTCTGGGACCGATAATATACCCCACGCCCATGTAGGCGGGACTGACAGCGGGAGTTGAGAGGACGATTCCACCGCTTCCCGGAATTGTGGTTCCCCCTTTGCCGAGCAGGACGCTTCCTTTTGCAAAGGGAAGATATTGTTCCCATGTCGCGGCAAACAGCTTCAATTGCTTCAGTCCCTGGATCAACGCACCCGCGATGCCCGCGAGAAAGAGGTACATTGCTCCCGTTCCGCCTGCGCGGCCGGCTTTGTGGATCTCTCCTGCAGCCACAGATTCGGGATAAGGAAGCTCAACATCCTCAACCATAACGCGTCGAAGCAAGGTTACAAACAGGACTCCCATCACGCCGCCAATCAGCATGATGGCAGTTGCCTCGAGGTACCGATCCTCGAGATTTTCCCATACGCCGGAAATCATGAAGGCGGGAATCGTGAAGATTGCCCCGGCGGCCACCGATTCCCCGATGGATCCCACCGTTCGGGAGAAGTTCTCCTCCAGAATCGTTCCCCTGAAGATTCGAAGCAGTGCCATGCTGAGAACAGCAGCAGGATAGGTTGCTGCGATCGTCATCCCGGCCTTAAGACCGAGATACGCATTGGCCGCGCCGAGAACCACGGACAGGACCAGACCCAAAAGCAAAGCAGGAATTGAAAACTCTTTTAACGTTGATTCGGCAGGCACATAGGGCTGATACTTCAAACCTCCACCGCCACTTTTGATTTCTGCCATGACCTTCTCCTTTGATTGATAATGTTACTTATGATTTGGAAGAAACATAGCTTTCAATACGTATCCCGCGATCTCCGGGTTCTCTTTCAGGCGCCTCACGGAATAGGCATACCATTGCTCGCCGAACGGAACATAGACGCGGAGCCGGTGACCGGCCTTCACAATCGAGGCCCTCAAAAGCTCGCGTACTCCAAGGAGCATTTGAAACTCGTACTGACTTTTTTTCAAGTTCCCCTTTTGAATCAATTCGTACGACTTCTCGACAAGATACTCGTCGTGTGTCGCAATTCCAACATAGCAGCCGGCTTCCAGCATCGTCCGAAGGAGAAGCGCGTAATTGCGGCGAATCTCATCCCGATCCTGATAGGCAATATCGGGGGATTCCCGATAGATCCCCTTGCAGAGCCGAAAACTGGCCTTGAGTCTTGCCAATGCCCGCACGTCGGCGTCGCTGCGGTGAAGATACGCCTGAATCGCAATTCCGACGTTATCGTACCCATCTGCCCGGAGCCGCTTGTATATCTCGATCGTTGCAGTCGTCATGGTGGAATCTTCCATGTCGATCCGGACAAAGTTGTCCACACGCCGGGCCTCATCGACCAGGCTTTTAATATTGTCGTAACAGTACTCCGGATCAATCCGAAAACCCATTTGGGAAGGCTTGACCGAAATGTTCGAATCCAGTTTCTGGCCGGAAATCTCCTTCAGCACCGATCTCCATTCGATCCCAATTGCCTCTGCGGCGGAACGCTCGTGGATATCCTCGCCGAGTATATCAAGCGTTGCCATGAGTGAGCCGGCATTCAACTGGCGAATGACGCTGATTGCCTCAGAGAGCTTCGTGCCTGCTATGTAACGAGATGAAACTTTCCCGACGATGATTTTGGGAATAAAAGGAAGCGTTTTAGCTATGACAGAATTGAGAATTGACATGTTGGCCAAAGGGAGATACAGCCTGAAGAAATACACTGGAGGAAAACGGAACAGGATGGAGAATTCGGAAGTCTTCAGGGCTGTGGTGGATCATGGGAAAAAAAATGCCTGATGAGTGGAAAAAACCGAAAAAAAGATAGGCAGACATGCCCCAAAATGCAACAAAAAACCCCCCGCAGCCTGCGGGGGGTTCGGTCAAATTCAGGAATCCGATCTCTCAAAAATTGAAGACAAATCCAATTTTCGGTTCGATCCGCTTCTGCGACTTGTAACCGACCACGTTACCGTTTGAATCCTTGTCTTCCGTGAACGTCCAGATGTACATGGTCGAGACAAAAAGAAACGGCATCGGTTTGTAGCCGAAATTCACAAAGAACAACGAATTGTTGTCAACTTTGAAAACTCTCCCGACATACTTCTTGTCATAGCCCGCGGAGAGAATAATTCCCGGAATCACATCACCGGGATCGAATTCGAGATGCAGCGTCCCCTGATTTCTCACACCGACGGGAGACTGATAACCGCCGACGATATTGAACCGCCCGAGGATGCTAATGAGGATTTCGCCGTAATAGCCCTCAGAACTTGACACTCCGCTTAGCAACTGTGCCTTGCTGTAAAAGCGTGTCGTGTCGATCGGGAGGTAGCGCTCTTTTTCATACAGAGCGTCGAAGTAGGCGGGCTGGTACTTTTCTCCGTTCCATCGCCGTTCATACTTTGCTCCCAAAGCAAGAACTCCGAGACCCGAGAAGTTCAGGTCGATACCGAGAGCCGACCCGCTACCAAAACCGCTGATCTTCGCGTAGTCAAAGTACAGAGTCGAGTTGATTGTGGGAAGTGAAAGAACGGGCAACCCGAAATCGAATCCAAACACCCCGAGCGAGCCGCCATCGCTGGCTGTCGTGACCAGCCCGAATGTGTCTCCCGCACCCCACGTTTTGTTCGCATTCTCGTTGAAATCGGCCGCATAAGTGATGCCGACTTCAAATCCGCCGATAACGGGAACGGCTGCCAAAGAAGTAAATTTCAGAGGCCGCGCATATCCCCTTAGTCCGAATACTCCTCCGGCGCCAAAATCGGAATACACACTCTCAAACCCGAACTTTTCAAAATCGAGGTCGAATTCCATGCCGAACTTACGGAGATCATAGCTTGCGCTGTTGCGGTAGTTGTAAATAATTGAGCCGTGCCCCAGGCGGGAGTAATCCAAGACCCCAAGGCGCACATAAATCGGCTCCTTCTTGGTCCCATACCTGATGTACCGAATCATCCTCAGGTAATCATATCCCTCGTCAAAATCTTCCGCTCTCAACTTCCCATTCTTTCCCATGCGAAGGTTGATGTCGAGTCCCAGGCCGAATTTCCCAAACGCGAGCTCGGGAGCGATGTTGAAAAGGTAATATGGCTCTCCGTCGATAAACGTCATTCCAAACCCGCCCATCACGCTTTGCTGCTGCTTCTGCATCAAGGAGCTCTGCATCGGCTTTGTTTGAGCAACAACAGCCGAGATGCCTGCAAACAGAAGAAGCACAAGAAGCAGTGATTTGCCATAAAGATGTTTCATAGATCCTCCTGATTGATGAAAATGGAACTTCACATTCCGAAAAGAATTCTCGTGATGAAAACAGCAGCCAACATACCGAAAAGATCTGCTATCAACCCGGCGGGGAGCGCATGCCGCGTGTTTCGGATGTTGACCGCACCAAAGTACACCGCGAGGACATAAAACGTCGTCTCCGTGCTTCCGTACATGGTGGACACCATGACACCAAGGAATGAATCAGCGCCGTGGACCTTCATAATCTCCGTCATGATTCCCAGCGAACCGCTTCCCGAGAGCGGTCTCATGAGCGCCATCGGCAACGCCTCAGCGGGCATGCCGATCAAATTTGTTGCGGGCGCAAGGACTGTCGAAAGCACTTCCATTGCTCCGCTCGCCCGAAAAACACCGATGGCAACGAGCATGGCAACCAGATAGGGGATGATTCTCACCGCTACCTGAAATCCATCCTTTGCTCCCTCGACAAACACCTCATAGACCTTCACCTTCTTTACCATCCCCCATCCAAGGAATATCAGGAGAATAAGAGGGATGGCAACAACAGACAAGATATTGACGACTGACCGGAAGAGTTCAGCCACGGTTTGCCCCCTTCTGTTCGGAGACAACCGCGGGGTCGTCGCGACGAAATCGGGGAAGTCGCTGCAGAAGCTTCACGGCGATGAGACCGGCGATGGTGGCACAGCCAGCGCCAAAAATGGAGGTGCCGATGATAATGCCGGGATTCACCGATCCGGCAGCTGCGCGGACGGCAATGGCGGTGGCTGGAATAAGTACAAGTCCGGCCGTATTGATCGTGAGGAATGTGCACATTGCATTTGTCGCCGTGCCAATCTTCGGATTCAGCTTGTTCAACTCTTCCATCGCCTTCAGTCCAAAGGGGGTTGCGGCGTTACTGAGCCCCAGCATATTGGCCGAAATATTCATGATCATCGCACCGACAGCCGGATGGTCGGGCGGAACATCCGGAAAAAGCCACTTTGTCAAAGGTGTAAGGAGACGCGTGAGTGACCGGATCAATCCGGCTTCTTCGGCAACTTTCATTACACCCAGCCAGAGCGCCATGATCCCGATAAGTCCGAGGGCAATGGTCACTGCAGTTCCGGCATAATCGAGGGCCGCATGTGTTATTGCTCTCAGTTTGACAAAATGCACCGGTTCGAATTCAAGTGTCACAGCGGCGCTTGTGCCCTCCTCTTGAAATCGTATGGAACTCATCGCACCCTTTAATTTCTCCTTCACCCCTCCCAAGGATGCCATCGTTCTCCAAAGCTGCGGCGTTCGCCCGTCGATGTTCATCATAAGGATGGATGTACCGGTTGAGGCCGTCGTCACT
Source organism: Bacteroidota bacterium (assembly GCA_035286705.1). Classification (GTDB taxonomy): domain Bacteria; phylum Bacteroidota; class Ignavibacteria; order UBA10030; family UBA10030; genus JACPLA01. The sequence continues at coordinate 4,134 of DATECW010000087.1, read as the reverse complement.
TTTACCCTTTGCCGGATCTCTCCTCCCGCTTCCGGCAATCCATAGAATGACCGGTACTGCTCGCCGGTCAGCACAAGCTCTCCCTCCCAGCTCGCCATTTCTGTGGACGGCTTGCCATCGACGTCAATGCGCGCCTGAAGAGGAATCCCGTTTCTGTACGGATTAACGATCTCGTCCCTTACATCATTTCCCGTTGCCACGAGAATCCCAACAGCGATAAGGGATATCCAGACGTAATTCAGCATAGGATTTTTAAGTTAGTTGATGAACGCAACCGTTCATGTGCTTTCAAACACATTCGAGAATTGCAGCAGGGTCAGTGCAAAAAGTGCACCCGCCGTGCCGCACACCCAATTTACTACATCATTCGTTATCCATTCAACCCCCCGTCGATGATGCGTCGGTTGGTTATTGCAGTGCGCCCGTTTTTCCGTCGCCTTGCCGCACACCGGGCAACGATATTCCGCCTGCACAGTGGCGCCTGCAACACTGTCGACAAGACTTCCACCGACACCGGCGAGGATGACGATAGGAAGGAGTATCTGGGCATCGTCGATCCAGGGAAAAGCGCTCACCACTATCACAACGCTTCCAACAAATCCGGCAAGCAGTCCCGGCGCTGTGATTCCGCCGTTCGTTCCGGGTTCAACCGGTTTCCATGTCGTTACGAGTCGCGCAGTCCCTTTTGACGCGAGGCCGATTTCCGTCCCCCAGGTATCCGCCGTGACCGCGGCGATCGATCCGAGATAGACCGGATACAGATCAAAGGACGGGAACAGGAAATTCAACAGGGCGAGTACACCCGCGATTCCCCCGTTGGCAAACACCTGCCCATAGTCTCTGACGCTGTCCTTTTCAAACCTTCCCTCAACCGCTTGTTTCCTTTTCTTCCCCACGCGGGAAAGAATACTCGACAAAACAAAAAAGGTGAGAATCGGGACGGTCCATTTCCATCCGCCCGTTCCGAACAGAAGAAGAGCGAGAAGAAATGTGGCAACGGCGCCGCTCGGCGCGAGCACACCCATTTTCCACGCTCCCCCCGCGAGGAGAAGGGCGAGAATCGCACCCATGGTAAATCGTTCGATCTCGGCCTGCCCTGGAATGAGATAGGATGAAAGAACAAATGCGACCGACAGGGGGATCGTTAGGTTATCGAGCCCACGGGATGACAATCCTTCCCAGGCAGTTCCGGTCATGGCCGCCACGCCGGCCGCAGCAAAGACCAGCGTACCGTCGACGTCGCTGTGATGGAAGTATTCCGGAATCCCGAAGAACAAAACGAGAAAGGAAACGAGGAGCATCACTGCGGAACCTTGCAGGGATTTCCTGTCGGCAGAAAGGTAGTACACCGCTGGGCTCTTGATAGTCTCCCCAACGATCGCCGCTGCGGCATCCCCAAGGGCCATCACCAGGATGGAAAGCGACAGGATCATCGGCGCGCGATGCCAGAAAACGATCACAAGAATCAGAAACGCGAGAGGATAATATACCGTGCCGTAGGACGGACGGTTCGTGTCATGCATTCCCTTGAGAAAGCCAAAACGGATCGCGAGGAGATTAACTATGATGAAAACGACGGAGAGGAGCATGGCCGGCACAGCGGATGTGAAAATTCCAGGTGCGAAGAAAATAAGGATGCCCACGGAAATGTGGACGAGCTTCCGTGTGAATTCCGGCGGCCATCTGAATACGTGCCGAACGAGCTCACCTGCTCCGATAAAACTTGCCAGCCCCGCCAACACGAAACCGAACGAATACCACTCCGTTGCGGTTGGGGCGTCCCAAAGGCGATAGAACAGTTCCGTCATAGGCCAGACAATGATTGTTCGAACTCGGGCACGCCTTTCACCAACGAGTATACAAGGAGATCCATGACGCCCTGTTTATCACGCGTGGTGGTCTTGAGGGTTGTGTCGGTTTCCAGCAAGACGCGGAAACTATTCTCCAGATGAGATGACGAGAAATTCGATTGAAACTGAACGACCTGTTTCAGGAAAAAGGGATTCACGCCGATTTCGCGTGCCAGCGCCACATCGGGCGTTCTCTTCGATTTCAGTTCGGAAAGTTTCCAGAGTTGCTGAAAGAACCGGGTCAACATCACAATAATCATTTGAGGAGACTGGCCGGCCTCGAGCATGGCGTGGAGAATGCGCAGAGCTTCCCGCAGGTCCTTTCGCCCAATTGCGTTTTGAAGTTCAAAGATGGTGTATCCTTTGGAGGCCCCGACGACTTCCGACACATCCTCCGCACCGATTGTTTTCTTCTCCCCCACAAAAATGAAAAGCTTTTCGATTTCGTTTTGGAGCGCTCGAAGGGAATTTCCGACGTACGCGTGAAGCAGCCGGCAGGATTCAGGGTCCGCGGTTTTCCCCAGCTCACGGATGCGCCGATCGATCCAGTCGGGGACCTGATTATCATACAGGGGCTTGCATTCGACGACCTCGGCAAGTTTCTTGAGGTCGGTAAACGGTTTCTTGCGAAGATCAGCGTCGGCACTCACAAGCAGAAGGCAGGTGGATGCCAGCGGGTGTTCCAGGTAAGCCTTGAAAATCTCCTTGGCGGGATCGGTCGTTGCGAGTTTTTCAAACTCCTTGACGACAACGACACGCTTGTCACCCATCATGGGAAACGCTGAAGCATGGGCGATCACTTCCTGAACATCAGTCTTGCTTCCATACACAACATCGAGGTTGAAACCCTTTGCGCCTTCATCGAGCGTCGTTTCGATAACTGCCCGCACACATTCGTCAATAAGAAAGTCTTCCCCGCCATGCAGAAGTGTTACGGGAAAAATCTTCTTGCGTTGTACGGAATCGAGAAATTCCTGGGGAGTCATTGATTTGACTTCTGTCGTTCCTTCTTCAATGCAGCTATCAGAACCACGGTGAATCCGCCCCAGACGGGTCCAACGGTGACAATCATGGTCAACAAGGTCTCGAGTGACATGTCAGGCCTCCCTTACTCCGGAAAAGATGCGCCGCACCATGAAACGGTTCATCAAGATGAAGAATGCCATCATGACTCCCCACTGCAGCAAACATGTGCCGACACTGTACGTATGAAACGGATTCCACCACCCCTCTTTGTCGAAGTCCGTGATTGCAAGATAGAACCACCAGACAATCAATGCCACAACCTGGATCGGGATGAGCCAGGTAATGATGATGTTGTACCACCTGCCTACTTTAACATCCGTCCCTTCCGAATTCACGGCTTCCCGACGAAACTTGTCGGCCCCGTGCTTGATCACGGCAAACGAAATGAATCCCCCGCTGATCATCAATCCCACTCCCCACACCCAATCCTGATTCTCAAGAAACATCAGGCTGAGTGCGGACGGAATGCCCAGGAGGAATCCCAACACCAGAACAAGCACGAGCGCTCTGTTGCGTGCAAGACCCATGTCCATGAAAACACGGACAGCAAGTTCGATCATGGAAATGAGCGATGTGATGGCGGCAAATGTGAGGCCGAGAAAGAAGATTGTGGAGAAAAATGTCTGAACAAACGTTCCTCCCGGCATCTTGTTGAAAAGCTGTGGGAGAAAGATAAATGCCAGACCTGTGTTGGTGCTTCCCCGCCCGGAAATGAGTTCGGCAATCCCCCCTCCCGGCGCCAGAGCAAAAACCGTGGAGAATATGGTTATTCCCGCCAGCAATGACACCGAATTGTTACCCAAAGCGGTTAAGGCGCCGTTCAGCGTGATGTCCTCTTTCTTCCGTGCATAACACGCATAGGTGAGAATGAGCCCCCAGCCCGCCCCGGTGTCCCACGCGTTCTGCGTCAATGCGGCCAGCCATACTTTGTAATCCAGCAGGGTGTCGAGATTCGGGGTGAAGAAATACTTGATTCCCTCCCAGGCTCCATCCAGTGTCACCGCACGAACTGCAAGTATGAGAAGAATGACCAGAAGGGCAGGAATAAGATAACGGCTGGTGCGCTCGATCCCCTTCACAACTCCTTTATAGATGACGAAACCCCCGATGGCCATCGCGATGAAATGGAAGAGCACGGGTTCATACCCCGAGGTGAAGGAGCCCCAGAGCGCAATATGGTCTTCGGTTGCAACCAGAGTCCCGCTCAGTGCATTGACGATGTATTTCATGCACCATCCTGCCACAACGGAATAATAGA
>DATECW010000086.1:0-26243 GCA_035286705.1 Bacteroidota bacterium | reverse complement strand
AACACAGAGAATACACAGAGGACACAGAGAAAAAGAAGATGCTATTTCAAGAAGAGCAATTTCTTCACCTTTACGAAATCACCGGCTGCCATCCGATAGTAGTACATCCCGCTCGAAAGACCCTGCGCATCAAAAACCACCTTGTAGTACCCCGCCGGTTGAACGCCTTCAACCAGTGTTTTCACCTTCCGCCCCAGGTTGTCGTAGACGATCAAGTCCACGTTGATTGCGCGCGGCAGGTCAAATTCAATTGTCGTGGTTGGATTGAAGGGATTGGGATAATTCTGGCTCAACGAAAACTCGAGCGGCACGCCAATTGCGACTTCCAGGGCAATGGTGTAAGCGAACGAGCCGTCCAGGTTGATCTGCTTGATCCGGTAGGCGTAGCGGCCGGAGGCGAGGTCTTCATCTGTGAAGGAGTAATCCTTCGGAGAGGTCGATGTGCCGGAGCCTTTGACAAAACCCACTGTGAACCATTGTGGTGAATCGTGAATCGTGAACCGTGAGCCGTGTGCTGCTGCTTCCTTTCTCTGTTGCGCCGGCCCGACTGGGCTCGCCGAAGTCGTTGCATCGACGCTCCGTTGCTCGACCTCGAACCCATGGTTATTTACCTCCGTTGCAGTGGACCAACGGAGGCCGACCGATGCCTTTGCTGCGACTGCCGACAGGCCGACAATCTGCACCGGGAGTGGATTGTATAAAGATCCGAAGGCGAACTCACCGAAGTCTGAAACTCCATTCGCGTAAATCCTGTCAAATGTTTCATCGTACGATGTTGTGAGTGCCGTGAATGACCCGCTTCCAGGTGTCGGTCGCGAATAAACCACAACCGTGGTTGGATCTGTGATGCCGCAGTTTGGAATCTGCGAAACCCTGAAGCCGACGTCTGCGCTAAAGGAAGGGGCAAGGCCCATCTGCTGGATGATCCATCGGTATTGGCTCACGTTGCCCGTTATTCCCGAGACATTCTGCGGGACATCCTCATACCGGTTGATAAGAATGGTTCCACCGCCGCTCGAGCTGCTGACATCCATTCTTACGGCAGTTACGTTGACTGAATCGTGAAAGCTGATGCCTGTGGTGGGTGTGGAGAATGTTTTCGTAACGGCTGCGGCTGATGTGGGCTTGAACCATCTGCCGAAACCGGAGGATCCCTTTCCACCCGCGACTGTAAAGCTTCCCCCCACATACACATCACTCCCGCTCACCGAAATTTGGCTCGAACTGTTCAATCCGGTCCCCAACGTGTTCCAGCTTGCTCCATCCCACCGGGCAATCCTGTCTGCATTGGGATTGCCTCCTGCATCGGTGAAGCCTCCGCCCACATACACATCACTCCCGCTCACGGCGATTCCGCCTACACCGTTGTTCAATCCCGTCCCCAACGCGTTCCAGTTTACTCCATCCCACCGGGCAATCCTGTCTGCATTGGGATTGCCTCCTGCATCGGTGAAGCCTCCGCCCACATACACATCACTCCCGCTCACGGCGATTGCAAAGACATAGTTGTTCAATCCCGTCCCCAAAGCATTCCAGCTTCCTCCATCCCAGCGAGCAATCCTGTCTGCATTGGGATTGGCGCCTGCATTGATAAAGTATCCCCCTACATACACATCACTCCCGCTCACGGCGATTGCGTAAACAGTGGTATCCACTCCCGTCTCCAACGCGTTCCAGCTTACTCCATCCCACCGCGCAATCCTGTCTGCATTCGTATTCCCACCTGCATCGGTGAAGCGTCCGCCCACATACACATCACTCCCGCTCACCGCAATTACGTGTACCTGATTATTCAAACCCGTCCCCAAAGCATTCCAGCTTGCTCCATCCCAGCGGGCAATTCTGTCTGCATTCGGATTCGCACCTGCGTCAGTGAAGGTCCCCCCCACATATATATCACTCCCGCTCACGGCGACTGCGGATACAGTGCTATTCAAACCCGTCCCCAACGCGTTCCAGCCTACTCCATCCCACCGGGCAACCCTGTCTGCATTGGGATTGCCGCCTGCATCGCCAAAGTTTCCCCCCACATACACATCACTCCCGCTTACGGCGATTCCGTGTACAGCGCCCAATCCCATCCCCAACACAGCATTCCAGCTTGCCCCATCCCAGCGGGCAAGATAGTCTGCATAAAAATTAGTCCCCCCTGCATCGGTAAAGGATCCTCCTACATAGATATCGCTCCCGCTTATGGCGATTGCACTTACTTGGCTGTTCAATCCCGTCCCCAAAGGATATGAGTTCCAGCCGTTCATGCGGACAATCCTATTTAAGACACTACCCGTGAAGATCCCTCCAACATACACATTGCTGCCGCTCACGGCGATTGCGTATACAGCGTTGTTGAATGAACCAGAATAATTCCAACTTGCTCCATCCCACCGGGCAAAATGGTCTGCACTGGAATTTCCACCTGCGTCAGTGAAGAATCCCCCCACATACACATTACTATCGCTGACGGTGATTGCGGTGACGGACATGTTCAATCCACCCCCTAAATCATTCCAGCTTGATCCATCCCACCGGGCAACATAGTCTGCATTCGGATTTCCACCTGCGTCAGTAAAGGCTCCTCCTACGTACACATTGCTATCGCTCACAGCGATTGCTAAGACATAGTTATTCAATCCCGTCCCCAGGGCATTCCAGCTTGTTCCATCCCAGCGGGCAACATAGTCTGCATTGGCGTTTCCACCTGCATCGGTAAAGGGTCCCCCCACATATACATCACTCCCGCTCACAGCGATTGCTGAGACATAGTTATTCAATCCCGTCCCCAAGGCATTCCAGCTTGCTCCATCCCATCGGGCAATCCTGTCCGCATTGGCATTTCCACCTGCATCGGTAAAGCTTCCCCCCACATATACATCACTCCCACTCACGGCAATTGCGGTTACATAGCTATTCAAACCCGTCCCCAGAACATTCCAGCTTGTTCCATTCCAGCGCGCAACATAGTCTGCATCGGCATTCCCACCTGCATCGGTAAAGCTTCCACCCACATATACGTCGCTCCCACTCACACAAATCTCGTTTACTGCAAGATTCAGCGGATGGAAAGAGAATCGGTCGTCCCAGTACTCATCATCGGGATCTGATGCGGTTGTGGCAGTGGTTCTCGTCCGAGATTGGGCAAGCGACACGAAGCGCGGCTCACCATTTTGACCTGTGAATATCCGATAGCCTTCGAGGTTCACGCTTCCTGAGAAACCGCTGGAAAGAATGAGTGATCCGTCCGGATTCAATAGCTCCTTGATAGGTTTGTTTGGGGAAGAAGGTGATGGTGACTGTGCGAATGCGTATTCAGGACCATTGAGTAAGGAAAAAAGCAACAGGAAAGAGACCATCGCAGGAAACCTGAAAAGAATGTGAAGATTGTTCATAATCCCTCCATTTGGGTGACAAGCAATCGCATATTCCCGCGACGACACCAGATCACATGACGAGTCTCATGAGTATACCACTTTGCACATCTGCAGCCACTTCACCGATTCGTCACTTGAGCAACAAGAGCTTCCTCACCCTCACAAAATCCCCGGCCCGAATTCTATAATAGTACATTCCGCTCGAGAGATCCCGTGCATTGAAACTCACCGTGTAATACCCCGGCTCCTGACGCGCATTCACGAGCTCACGCACTTGCCGTCCCAGATTGTCATAAACCGTGAGCGTAACCTGTTCTTCACTGGCCACCGCATATTCAATCGTCGTGGTGGGATTGAAGGGATTCGGATAGTTTTGCTCCAAAGTGAATTCTTTCGGAACCTCAACCTCGACCTCGATCTCTAAGAAGACTACGCTTGTTCCATTCTGATTGACTTGCCTCAGACGGTATCGGTACACGCCCGGCTGGATCTTTCGATCTGCGTAGCTGTACTGTTGCGGGCTCGAGCTTGTTCCGTGACCCTCTACGAAGCCCAACACACTCCACTGTTGTTCTTCCTGTTTCCTGCGCTGGATCTCGAAGCCAAGGCTCGCCTCCTCGGTCGGCGTTATCCACGCAAGAACAACTTCCCGACCCCTTACGACCGACGCTGTAAATGAGACAAGATGAACGGCCAGGGCAGTCTGTGACAACTCCTCTGTCGGGGCACTTTCATTGTCGTGAATATCGACTGTGGTAATGCGATAGAAGTACTGCTGGCCGATGCTGGTCGTGGAATCAACAGCCATGGTATCGGTTGTTGTGGTAATCGCCGAATATTCACCCAAAGGACCGCTTGCGGTGGAGCGATAGATTTTGAAATGGCTCATGTCGCGATCGGTCCTGTTCCAGTTCCATTGCAGGGCGATAGGTCCTTCGGGCAGTCCGTTGATCGCAGCGCCGCCGGGAGCAGCCGGCGGAAGGTTGTCAACAGAGTAACCGCTGTCTTCAGCTGAGAGATATAAGACGCTCGGATCTGAAGTGTGGGCAGTAACAAGAAATCTGTATCGATGTGCCCCTGAGGCGGAAGAATCCGACAGCGTTGAGGCAACAACATTGTATAAGAGGGATTGGGCAGCCGGAACGGTCGCAATGAGATCATACATCATTCCAAGCGTATCATTTGATATTTTTGCCAGGCTCATTGGAACGCGCGCGAGCGCAGCTCCACCGGGAGGTATTCTCCTCCACACGCCATAGTGTGCCGTTTGATTCACCACACCGGGTTGATCAGAAATGTTCTTGTTCCATTTGACCCTCACCTTTCCCCCCTGGTCGTTGGGTATATCTGCAATTGAGATGATTGCAGGCAGAACAGGAAATGCGTATGGATCAGTGATTCCTGCAATATGTGCGCGGGGTACCCCCCCTAGCGAGGCGAAATCCCCTCCCGCATACAACGTTGACCCAGAGAGGGTAAGGGCATAAACATAAACATTTGGATTAGGATTCCAGCTTGTGGCAAGTCCGGTCGATGCATCGATTGCAGCAATGTAATTGCGTGTTTGTCCGCCGATGGTTGTGAAATCTCCCCCTGTATACACCGTTGACCCGGAGATGGCAAGGACACGAACATAATAGCTTGCATTGGGATCCCAGCTTGTCGCGAATCCTGTCCATGCATCGACTGCAGCGATTCTGTTCCGGGTCCGACCACCGATGGTTGTGAAACCTCCTCCCGCGTACACCGTTGAGCCGGAGAGGGCAAGGGCATAAACATCACCATTAGCATCGGGATTCCAGCCTGTCGCGAGCCCAGTTGATGCGTCGAGCGCCGCTATTCTATTCCGTGCTAGCCCGCCGATGGTTGTGAAATCTCCCCCTGCATACACCATTGGCCCGGCGAGGGCAAGGGCATAAACAACGCTACTTGCATTAGGGTCCCAGCTTGTGGCGAGTCCTGTCGACGCATCGAGCGCAGCAATGTAATTTCGTGTCTGTCCGCCGATGGTTGCAAAACCCCCTCCTGCATACACTGTAGATCCGGAGGGGGCAAGGGCATAAACAACACTACTTGCATTAGGGTCCCAGCTTGTGGCGAGTCCTGTCGACGTATCGAGCGCGGCGATGTAATTCCGTGTTTGTCCGCCGATGGTTGTGAAATCTCCCCCTGCATACACCGTTGACCCGGAGAGGGCAAGGGCACGAACAACTTCATTTGCATCGGGATTCCAGCTCGTCGCGTGCCCTGTCGCTGCATCGAGCGCAGCAATGTAATTGCGCGTTTGTCCGCCGATGGTTGTAAAACTCCCCCCTGCATACACCATTGAGCCGGAAAGGGCAAGGGCGAAAACAGCATTGCTCGCATTAGGATTCCAGGCCGTGGCAAGTCCTGTCGATGTGTCGAGCGCAGCGATGTAATTCCGTGTTTGTCCGCCGATGATTGTGAAATCTCCTCCCGCATACACCGTTGAGCCTGAGAGGGCAAGGGTACGAACAAATTCACTTGCATCGGGATTCCAGCTTGTCGCGAGTCCTGTCGATGTATCGAGCGCAGCAATGTAATTCCGTGTTTGTCCGCCGATGGTTGTAAAACTCCCCCCTGCATACACCGTTGATCCGGAGAGGGCAAGGGCAACAACACTACTACTCGCATTCGGATTCCAGGCTGTGGCTAGTCCTGTCGATGTGTCGAGCGCAGCAATTCTATTCCGGGTTTGTCCGCCGATGGTTGCAAAACCCCCTCCCGCATACACCGTTGAGCCGGAGAGGGCAAGGGCGAAAACAGCACTACTCGCATTCGAATTCCAGGCTGTGGCTAGTCCTGTCGATGTGTCGAGCGCGGCAATTCTATTCCTTGGTTGTCCGCCGATGGTTGTAAAACTCCCCCCTGTATACAACGTTGATCCGGAGAGGGCAAAGGCATTAACAGTACTATTAGCACCGGGATTCCAGGATGTCGCGAGCCCAGTTGATGCGTCGAGCGCCGCTATTCTATTCCGTGCTAGCCCGCCGAGGAATGTGAAATCTCCCCCTGCATACACCGTCGAACCGGAGAAGTAAAGAGAATAAACAGTACCATTTGCGTCGGGGTCCCACGTCTCATCGAGCGTCTTATCAGACTGTATGCGGGCGATATGATTTCGCACCACTCCACTGACAGATGTGAAGTTGCCGCCGATATACCAACCTCCCGCACTGTCACGTATAACCACAATTATCGTTCCATTCACTTTCGGGAATGCAACGTCATACGTTCCGCTCGCGGTATCGAGCGCTGCTCCACTGCCCGTATTCGGACCCACCATCGTAAAGCCGCCGCCGATATAAATAGTGTTGCCGCTCACCAGCACAGTTCTAACCGTTCCGTTCGTGACGTACAAATTCTCCTGAACGGTCTGAGAAAGGGAGCTGTATGGTAATGCGAGAACGAGAAAGAGAAAACGTTGACAAAATACGGCCAACGATGTCTGCAAAGAGATGCGATCTGTATTCATGACGGCCTCCGGATTCAGCTGCATGGCACATGAGGGAGGATGAAAAAAAACACTCGATGGACCTTGACCCGGTCTTGTCAATCGATCAGAAGACCAGATTTCTGGGTTTGTTGACAGACAAAGAAATGAGACAGCGGCGAGAACAGGATGGTGCTGGGATAGCGAGAATGGACCTGACATGGAAATCCCCTGCAAGTAGTCAGATTACATCCTCGAAGTAGGCTCGGAGAGTGGTGAAGAAAGAAATCTTCGCCGATCTAAACCACATCGGCGGGAGTCTACGTCAAGCGGCGTGAAAATTCCCCACATCAGATAATGACAGCGAACTACGGTCGTATGTCAGGGGCTTCCTGAGTCAATTCGCCCCGAGAAACTAACATGCAAGCTATCGTCGGAATCCATTATTCACAATCCCGCGTTTGCGGTATTCTGCGACGAGGAAAGTTCAAGGTTCGCCAACTTTGAACCCCGCCCGAACGACCGACAAGGGGCTCCAATTCGTTCGGGGCGGGCTGGAACCTTGAACCTGAAACGTGGAACAGTGTCCACTTTGTCCACGGATCGGTAACGGCAAGGGGACCGCTACGATGAGATCAGGACGTGGTCGCCTACAGCAATCGCTCCTTCAGTACTTTGGCAACGGCGCCTGAGCGGGAATGGACGTGAAGCTTGAGGTAGATGTTCTTCAGGTGGGTATCGATCGTGAAGAAACTGAGGAAGAGCTTTCCGGCTATCTGCTTCTTGGTCAACCCGTCCGTAAGCTCGTGAAGAATCTCTTTTTCCCGCGCCGTCAATCCGTAGTCTCCTTGGGGCACGGAGAGGCGCATGAACATATCCAGAACCCTTCGGGCAATTTGCGCGTTGATGGGAGCGCCGCCCCGCAGAACATCCTGAATGGCGGCGATAATGGATTCTGCGGGGGCATCCTTCAGCAGATAGCCTGTGGCACCGTTGCAAATGGCCCGGAAGACTTTTTCATCATCGTCATAGATCGTCAGGACGATGACGTCGGTGGACGGAGAGATCTTCTTGAGATGCTTTACCCCCTCGATGCCGCTCATTCCCGGCAATCCGATATCCATCAAGACCACCTCGGGCGCATCTTTGTTCCGCAACTCTGCAAGGGCTTCTTCGCATGACACAAAAGAACCCGAACAACGCATGCCCTCCGTCTCGTTGATCAATTCCGCAATTGTCTGACGAAACGCTGAATTGTCTTCGACGAGCCAGACATTCATGGTGTTGATGGCCGTTTGATCTTCTCCACTTGATAGTGCCACTGCCGCGTTCATGGCACCATGATACTGCTACCGCTTGTGACACGCCATACCGCAGTTGCGGTATTTTGATGATTTCACAGAGAACTACTCCTCTGTGTCCCTCTGTGTAATGCTTTTATGGTTTCACAGAGATCCACAGAGATTGTAAGAGAGTTCCACAGAGAACTGCACCTCCGTGTATCTCTGTGCGTCCTCTGTGGCACTCTGTGTAAGGTTTTTTGCTCTTTCACAGAGGTCTACATCATAGGGGAGCAACGAGAGTCACACTCGTCCCCATCTCCGGCCTCGCCTCTATGCGAACGGTGGCACCTATCTTCGCCGCCCGATCACGGATATTACGAATGCCATTCCCGTATTGCACCTTGGCAGCGTCGAAACCCTTCCCGTTATCCTTGATGGAAAACGAAAGTTGTCCGTCGGTTCGATCCACGGTTATGTCAATGGCGGTTGCCTGTGCGTGACGCGAAGCATTATAGAGGGCCTCCTTATAAATCAGAAACACGTGGCGTTTGAACTCGAGGTCGAGGGGTTCATCGGATGGTTCTTTCGGTCCCCGAAAAGCAAGATGTGCCGGCCCCGCCAGCTGGAAGGCCACATCTTTCATCTTCACCAGCAGGGTCTTCAACGTATCATGTTCCGGATCAATCAGCCACACCATGTCTCGCATTGCCTCTGCTGTACGATGCGCCATCGTTGTGATCTTGGCAAGTCTGGCTTTCACATCATCGCCTACAGGAGCTTTCCTCTGCATCATCTGACTCTCCAGCGCGATTCCGCCCAGATAGCTTCCAATCTCGTCATGAAGATCTCCCGCAATTCGCACGCGGAGCCGTTCGACCTCAAGCAGATGGCGAATGTGGTACCGATGGATTGTCCACAAGATCAGCAGAACCAGGAAGGAAATCGCTGCATAAAACCACCACCGTTGCCAGAAAGGGGACTCAACGACAAACGCGTACTCAGACATGGAGGACCATTCGCCATTGCGGTTTCGGGCGCGGACTTGAAACCGATAGTCCCCGGGTGGGATGAGGGGAAATCGGATCGTGCGCGGCCCTTTGTCTGAGTACCAGATTTCATCCACCCCCCCCATTCGCCATTCGAATTCCATACTCCGTTCGTCAACAAACCCTGTTGCGTGAAACCCGAGAGAAATGGAGTTTTGGTCGTAAGGGTACGAAGCAGGCAACGATATCGACGCATGGTTTTCTTTTTCATTCAGAGACGAAATGTGAACTGTTGGTGTTGGGACGTTGGCCGTAAGAGCTCTTCCATCAAGTAAAGCGGGACCGCGTGACGAGCCTGCCCAAAGATTTCCTTCGTAATCGAAAAAGGAGCAATGCATGAGATCGGAAGGCAATCCATCGCGCGAATCATAATGGTAGATATGGACACCGTCCCACTCATAGAGGCCGCCCCTGGTTGAAATCCAATAGCGGTCCCTGGAATCCTGGATGATTTCGCGTGTGATCGGTGATCCCCCCATCAGATTGTTCAAATCAGTCATGAGTCGAATCGAACCCCTGTCAAAAGTCGCGAGCCCTTTCCGCGTGGCAAACCACAAAAGCGAATCCTTGTCGAAATAAACCTGATTGACGGCGTCCGAGGGAAGACCATCCGCATTGGTAAACATCGTTACTCTCCCGTCGAACAGCCGACCTGCCCCACTAGCGTCCATTCCAAACCAGATCGATCCATCGGGTGCGCTTGTGATTGATAGAAAAGTATCGTGAGGAATCCCGTTCTCCCGACCGTACCTGCGAATCACACGGTTCGCCCGTATTTGGTAAAGAACAGCGTCAGAACCGATCCAAATATCACCGGAACGGTCAATGTGAATCTTTTCAATTGCCATCCGTCGCCTGTATCCCTCAATGTCGGCGTGCCGCATTGTTTCATTCTTATGTTCCATCAAACCGCCGAGTGTCGTGATCCAGATGGTCCCCCAACGATCCTCGGCAATCCCCTGGACATTCCATAACGGTGTGCCAGACTGCGGCGGAATTTCGACGAACATTCCATCGGGCCTCTTCCGAACAAGCCTCCCAAATCCCCCAAACCAGACGGATCGGTCACTTGCCAAGAGTCCGAAACGGAGTATATGCCCCGCGAACATGTCTGCGAGAGGAAAATGCCGAAAGGACTTCTGTGGGAGCTTCATCAATCCCGATCCACCGAGCCACAGATTTCCCGCAGCGTCCTCCATGAGAGAGTTCACCTCCCCTGATTGCAGTCCGTTCTTTTCACCAATATATGAGAGCTTTCCGCAATCAATGAGGAACAATCCGGGAGCTGCTCCGATCCAGACCGCCCCGCCTCGGTCTTCAAGCAGCGACATTACTTTTAAAGGCCCGCCGGCCTTCCTCGTATTCAAAAGAGTATCGATCTGATCATCACGTTGCACCTTCAGAACCACTCCTTCCCTGCCTGTGGGCCCTGCATTCGTCCCGATGAGCATTCCGCCATCGGCCGCAGGGCAGAGCGCCAATGAGCCATGACGTACCACGACGCGGCGATCGGTCAAACCATTGGGCGAATATCGGAATCTCACAACGCCTCCCACGGAAGCGACCCACAGGGTTCCGTCACCGCGCTGTGAAATGTCCCTGATCCTTTTGTCCTGCAGGCCGTCTGAGGTCGTCAGGGTACGAAATGTGCCGTCGGGATGCAGGACGAGAATTCCGTTCGCGGTTCCGATCCAGACATTTCTCTGCCGATCTCGAACGAGAGAATACACGGAGTCACTCGGCAGTACGCCGCCGCTCACTCGCATCCATCCATGGAGTTCTCCGTGCCGGGAGAGATGCGCAACACCATTCCCTTCCGTCGCAACCCAGATTCCCGCTTGCGCGGGAACTGAGTCTTCGATCTGGAGAATCGACGTTACGAAGGAACGTTCGTCCGCTTGATCCAGATAATTCCGAAAACCGGCTCCGTCATAGTAACTGAGACCCGCGATCGTTCCGATCCAATAATATCCGCTGGGGTCTTGATAAATAGACGTGACACCTGAATGTGCCAGTCCGTCGGAGACACCGTATGATCGAATGGGATAAACCTGAGCCAAGAGAGGAAAAACACCGGGCGAGGCGAAGCATAGGGCAAGCAGCCAGCATCGCAGGCAGTGAAACTTCTTGCCGTGACGGTCTGCTCGCAACCGATACGGTCGAGGTGAGAACGCACCAGACATGGAAAATCCCCTGCAGGTTGTCAGATTACATCCTCGAAGTAGGATCGGAGAGCAATAAAGAAAGGAAGAAACATCTTGACCGACAGAGGACCTCGTCGGTGAGTCCTACGTCAAGCGGCATAGAAATTCCCCATGGATGTCATGGTACTCAATTGCGGAACGGGTGTCAAGAAGAGAAACACTGCTGAGAATTTCAGCGGTTCGTGAGTCATTCGGAATGAAAGACGGCTCAGCAACCTGCGCGTTACCGTGAACGGTAACGCTGGTGGGAAAAAAGCATCCTAAAGGATGCTGAAGCCGTAGCCCGATTGATCGGGCTTTCTTTTTATTAGCATTACCATTTATGGTAATGCGGGGTGATCGGCGGCCATTCGAACGGTTCGTTGTCCGCGTCTCACGCATTACCCTGAAGGGTAACGCTCGCGCGAACAAAGCATCCTAAAGGATGCTGAAACCTCAGCCCGATTGATCGGGCTTTCTTCGGAGAGTCCGCGTCCCACGCATTACCCTGAAGGGTAACGCTCGCGCGAACAAAGCATCCTGAAGGATGCTGAAACCTCAGCCCGATTCATCGGGCTTTTTCCGATAGCGTTACCATTCATGGTAATGCGGTGAATTCAACTTCTTTGCGTCATCACAACCCCTGCCAACGTCACAATTCCCCCAATCACAAACACCGCCGTGATGCTGTACTGAAGAAAAATGATCGCCAGGATGGTGGCCAGAATCGGCTGGCCGTTCGCAAAAACTGCGGTCTTACTTGTTTCGAGCTTCCCTAAAGCATAATACCACAGCATGTAACCGAAGACCGATGTCCCCAATCCAAGATATGCGACTCCGACCCAATGTGACATGTCAATCGACCCAAAATCAAACTGAGCTGCCGAGAATATCCCAATCGGAAGAAATAAAATCATCCCAATCGTCATCGCAAGGGCTGTGGTTCTCACCGCGCCGTATTTGAGCACCATCGGTTTCCCCTGAATAGTAAAAAGCGCCCATGCCAGCACGGCCAGGAGAATCATCAGATTGCCATAGGTGTGATCCGACGAGAAATCCACTCCTCGTTCAAAGATAACGACGGCAACACCCGCGAACGCGAGAAGAATGCCGATGGTTTTCTTTGCGGTGATTCTCTCCTTAAGAACAAAGTGAGACAGGACAAGGACAAAAACAGGCGTCGTTGCATACAACAAGGCGCCGTTTGCGGCCGTAGAAAAACCAAGGCCATAGAGATACAGAAACTGATTCAACGGAAGTCCAAGAAACCCCAGCCAGGCAATCTTGGGCCAATCCTGACGTTCAATTCCGAAGGTCTTGCTCCGGACGAAAAACAACGTCATCAATCCTATCGTGGAAAAAATGGAGCGCAGAAACGTCAGAGTGGCAGGATCAACCGTGCCGAGAACCGCCTTGGCAATGATGTGCGTGCCTCCGGCGATAAACATTTGGATGAGAAGGACGATGTACACGTTCATAAGAATGATGAATATACGGCGCAATTCTCCCGCAAGCAAAATCCGCCGCGGCATCCGTTGAAAACGGACGCCTTTGGATTCCTATGAAGGAGCACAATCCCGCAAGGCGGGATTAAGATCCGCTGCGGGCTTGATAGCCGTCGGATTTCATCCGATGGCGTGAATGCGATGGCGTGAATCCATCAATGTCATGAAGAGCCGATCTTTCCCGCGTCCGTTAAAACGGACGCCTACAAGCCCGAGGTTGTTTCACAATCCCGCAAAGCGGGATTATGATCCGCTGCGAGCTTGATAGCCGTCGGTTTCCAACCGATGGCGTGAATCCGATAGCGAGAAGTTTGTTTTCCCCTCCCTTTTTCTTTACATTGAACACGAATTCGCTGCAACACATTTCCAATCCACCATCTTAGTACCACTCCATGACTTTCAAAGGCCTCGAGCCCTGGCGGAAAACGCTTTACGTAATCTGGGCCTCCCAGTTCATTACGATGGTGGGCATGAGCCTGGTTATTCCCTTTCTTCCCTTCTACGTCCGGGATCTCGGCGTCACCGATCCCGACGACATTGCCTGGTGGAGCGGACTCGCCTTTTCAGGCCCCTTCATTCTCTCCTTCTTTCTTATACCCGTTTGGGGCTATTTAGGGGATCGCTACGGCCGCAAACTGATGGTCGTCAGGGCGATTTTCGGTCTTGCCATTTCACAAGCCCTGATTGGCCTCGCTCAAAATGTAGAAATGTTGTTCTTTTTCAGAATGCTCCAGGGAGCGATCAGCGGATTTATTGCCGCAGCACTTGCCTTGGTTTCGGCAAATACTCCGCGGGAGAAAGCGGGCTATGCGATCGGTTTGCTCCAAACAGCAACAGCGAGCGGTAACATCATCGGGCCTCTTATTGGCGGCTCTCTTGCCGATGCCTTCGGCTATAGGCCGCTGTTCTTCCTTGTCGCCGGCATCTGCACCGCGGCGGGTATACTCGTCATCAAAATGGTGAAAGAAGACCCGGCGACAATCATCCACAAAACCGAACAGCACTCTCTCTTCAGCAACTATCGCTACGCATATAAGTCGGTCCAGATTCGCACAGCTCTTGCAATCATCCTCTTTGCCCAGGCCGCAATCATGATGATTCAGCCAATCTTCGCCCTCTATATAGAGTCTCTTGCGCCGGGTCAAACACTCATTGCCACTCTTACCGGAGCAGTGTTTTCGGTTGCCGGATTTTTTATGGTTTTCTCGGCACCGTGGTGGGGAAAACGCAATGACATCAAGAGCTACAGAACAAACCTCACACTTGCGATCTCGGGAACAGCAATCGCCTATGTCGCTCAGGGCTTTGCTCAATCTCCCTATGATCTTCTCCCTCTCCGTGCTCTCCAGGGCTTCTGTATGGGCGGCATTCTTCCCGCTCTCTATTCTTACGTCAGCAAGCACACGGAACTGGCACGGAGAGGCGGAATCATGGGGATCGCGTCGAGCTTTCAGACTCTCGCCAATATGGTGGGACCGGTCACAGGCGGATTTCTTGCCGCTACAAGCGGGCTGCGTTTCAACTTCTATCTCACGGGAGCGGCGTTGGCGGCAACGGTGGTCTTTGTTCGAATGTTTTTCACCGATATTCAAGGCGGAGCAGAGGAAGGTCTTCCACAACCTGCTCCCATTGTGCCGACCGCCGAGGGACAATAGGATTTGAGATTTAAGATTTGAGATTTGGTTCATCGCAGATCGCATGCCCGCCGACCTGCTTGCCCCGTGTTTCTTGCGGGGTCCGCCGTGCTTTTTGGCGGAAGTCGTGTCTCAGACGTAGGCGGGGGCAATCGGCAATTCACACACGTGTCACACGCTAGAAATCATGTCAACACGAGAACGACTTTTTCTTATTGATGGAATGGCGATTGCATATCGCAGCTATTTCGCGTTCATCCAGCGCCCTCTGGTGAACTCGAAAGGCGAAAATACGTCTGCCGTGTACGGCTTCGTTACCTTCCTGAACATGATCCTCGATGACGAGAAACCGGACTACATCGCGGTGGCCATGGACACCAGCGCTCCTACATTTCGTCACAAGGAATACAAGGAATACAAAGCAACCCGCCAGAAGATGCCCGAGGACTTGGGTTCACAGCTCGGCATTCTCAAGGATGTGATTCGGGCCTACGGGATACCCGTGATTGAAGTCGACGGCTACGAGGCCGACGACATCATGGGCACACTCGCGAAAAAGGCGGAGCAGGAGAAGGTCGAAACCCTCCTCGTTACATCGGACAAGGATTTCATGCAGCTCGTATCCGATCTCACGAAGATCTACAAGCCAGGCCGCCAGGGCAACGAAGTGGATGTCGTCAGCTTCGAAGGGGTGAAGAAGAAATTCGGCGTCTCGCCCGATCAGGTGACGGATGTATTGGGCCTCATAGGAGATACTTCAGACAACGTTCCTGGAGTGCCCGGCATCGGGGAGAAAACGGCAATCCCTCTCATTCAGGAATACGGAAGTATCGAGAATCTGCTTCAACACGTCGAGGAGATCCCCCAAAAAGGCGTGAAGGAAAAACTGAAAACACACAAGGACAAAGCGATCCTTTCCAAACGTCTTGTGACGATCCACACCGACGTCCCCGTTTCAATCGATTTTCATCAACTCAAGCTTTCAGGTCGTGATACCGGACGGCTTGTCGAGCTGTTCGATGTTTTGGAGTTCAAATCGCTCGCCAGAAAGCTGCGCGAAGTGGACTCGGAAGTTGCCGCAGCAGATGCACCGGAACCCCCGCCCCCAACTCTCACTCACTCAGTTCATTCCGACAGGCATACATATCACCTCGTTCGGACGAGAAAAGAATTCAACAACTTATTGGGGCGCCTGAAGAAAACCGACACGCTTGTCTTTGATACGGAAACAACTTCCACGGATCCCATGAAGGCCGCGCTTGTCGGATTATCGTTTGCAATTGCCGAAAGGGAGGCTTTCTACGTCCCGGTTTCCGTTGATGACAAACGCGATCCGGAAAAGAATCTTTTTGGAGAGGAGACCGTCGGCAAACCCGTGAGCAACTCATCAGAGCTGCCTGTTTCCTTTGTCATTGAGAAACTCAAACCGATTTTCGAAAACGAAACAATCCCAAAGGTTGGCCAGAACGCAAAATACGACATCGTCGTTCTTGCCAATCATGGCGTTCAGGTCCGGGGAATCGAATTCGACACCATGGTCGCAAGCTATCTGGTGCGGGAAAGCGGCCAGCACAGTCTCGACGCCCTTGCCGCCGAACATTTTGGCTACAAGATGATTTCGTATGATGACCTCACGGGCACGGGAAAGGAACGAAAGGATCTTCGGGCAATCCCTGTCGAGCAGGTTTCCGATTATTCATGTGAAGACGCCGATATTACGTTTCGGCTTGTCCCGATACTCCGCGGAGCGATTGAGAAGCAAGGCATGGCCTCCCTCGCCCATGATATTGAGTTTCCGCTCATTTCGGTCCTGGCGAGGATGGAACAGGCCGGGGTCGCAATCGATGTGGAGTTTCTGAACGGAATGTCCAAGGAACTTGAGCGAACGCTCGGCCAGCTCACGAAGGAGATTTATCGGCTTGCGGGAGAAGAGTTTAACATCAACTCGACGCAGCAACTGAGCGACGTCCTGTTCAAGAAACTGAAGCTCTCCCCGGTTCGAAAAACAAAGACCGGATTCTCCACAGATGTCGGTGTTCTGGAAGCGTTGCGAAATGAACATCCACTCGTTGAGCGAATGCTTGAATACCGCCAGCTTGCCAAGCTTCAGTCCACGTACGTCGAGGCCCTTCCGAAACTGATCAATCCAAAGACAGGACTTGTCCATACTTCATTCAACCAGACTGTGGCTGCCACAGGGAGACTTTCCAGCAGTGATCCGAATCTCCAGAACATCCCCATCCGGACAGAGATCGGGCGTTCCATTCGCCGCGCATTCGTTCCCCGCACCACCGGGAACCTCATTCTCTCGGCGGACTATTCTCAGATCGAACTCAGAATGATGGCGCACGTGTGCGGTGATGCGGGACTACGGGAAGCATTCTTGAAGGGAGAAGATATCCATGCGACGACAGCCGCGAGGGTTTTCGGCGTGGATCTGAAGGACGTAACAAAGGACATGCGCAGAAAAGCAAAAGAGGTCAACTTTGGAATTATGTACGGTATCGGACCGTTCGGACTTTCCAGGCGCCTCGAGATCTCGCAGGGCGAGGCAAAGGAAATCATCGAGCGCTATTTTGAACGGTTCCCGAAGGTAAGAGAGTACATCGACTCGACGATCAAGCAGGCGCATAAGGATGGATACGTCAGTACACTGCTGGGAAGGAGACGCTACCTGCCGGAGCTCAGGAGTCGAAATCACAACCTTCGATCCAACGCCGAACGTCAGGCCATCAACATGCCGATTCAGGGCTCATCAGCCGACATGATCAAAGCGGCGATGGTGTCGATCGACAGGGTACTTCTGAAAGACGGTCTTTCGAGCCACATGATTCTCCAGGTACACGACGAACTGGTATTTGACATACCTAAGGACGAAGAGACGGATATGAGGAAACTCGTGACGCGGGAGATGAAAGAGGCTCTTCAGCTCAGCGTTCCGGTCGAGATTGAGATCGGCGTGGGCAAGAATTGGCTTGAGGCGGACTAGGTCCAACACTTGGACATTGAACATTGATTCCCGCGTACGCGGGAATTGAATATTGAAAATTGTTTGTGGTGCTGAGAGAAAACAATATTCAACGCACAACACTCAATGTTCAATGTGGAAGTTCGCTGCCTTATCAAGTCGAAGACCCATCGGGGGGGTGAGGTTGACCTATTGCAGGAGGATTCCTTCGCTTCAGGAGCAGCGCAACTCCCCAAATAACAAACACCAGCGGCCAGTAGGTTCTTACGGCGTAGCGCACTTCATACCATTCCAGATATTCCCACCACCACAGGATCATGATCGTTGCGACGCCCGAGAGGATCACACCGGGAATAAGGAGTCCATACTCTTTTGGATCCGATGCAAAGAGAGCGAAGAACGAGAGACCGAAGGAGAGGAGGATGACGGGTGTGACGTAGAATCCGTGATGATAAATGACGTCCCATCTCGTAAGCGCCCAGTACAGACTGAAAAAGAAGAGAACACTTCCCCAATAGATTCGTCCCCGCCGTTTTCTCAAAAACCCATCGACAGCGAAGAATCCGCCAAAACACACTCCAACGACCCACGCTAGTCCGTTCCAGCGAACCAGGAGCAGGTCGAGACGATCAAGCAAGAGGACCACACCCAGCGTTATCAGCAGAATGCCGAGAATCAGGATCCTCGGCTCCTTGTTTACACCGATTTTGTCTGACATGACTTCCTCAAGATTGTGTTTGAGGTCGCGACTGGCCTTCGGGCATCACAAGCAGAAGGAGCACGTAGGCGAGAACACCAAGGCCCGCAGGCCAGAGAGAAAAGAACACAAATCCGACCCTTATAAGCGAGGGATCAACATTGAAGTATTCCGCCAGCCCCCCGCAAACGCCGTAGAGCTTCCGGTCGGTGGACGACCGACGGAGTCTCTTTCGGTCCGGCGCTTGTTCCGGGGCGGCATTCGCTGCACCTTCGGGAGACGGTTCTGTCGCTTTCTGAATGGACGGCCTGACGAGGAAGAACACTCCCGTGGCAATAAGCAAAAGAGGAACAGCATATTCCCATGAAATATGCCACCACCGATCCCAGTCAAAGATATCGAGGTTTGACAGAAGCAAAAGCGTACCGAACGCTATGAAAAAGAACCCAAAAAAAGCCGCGGTGGTACCCGGCGGCGATATGGGAACGGTCGACGGACTCTCTGCGCCCGGCTCTTTGGGGATGACGATCCACGCGATAATATAAACAAGGATTCCGGGAATAAGAGGAAAAAGAGAAATAACGATCCACGCGACGCGCACAATCGTGGGATCAACGCCGAGATATTCCGCAATTCCTCCGCACACACCCCCCAGCATCTTGTGCTTGCGGCTCCGGTAGAGGCGCTTGGCTTGTTCGGGCATGGTTTCTCCTTGTCGTTCTTCTCTCCTTTACGAGAGGCCGACCGGAATGTTACATGAGTCCTCTCATCGGAGACCCACAAAAAAAATCCCGACCATTTAGCCGGGATTGTGGAGAATTTCACCGAGAGACAGCTACACTTCCATTATTTCCTTTTCTTTCAGAGCCACAAGATTGTCAATATCCTTGACATGCCTGTCTGTGAGCTTTTGCGCTTCCTGTTCCGCGCGCTTCCGTTCGTCTTCTGAGATGTGCCCCTGCTTTTCAGTCTTCTTAAGATGTTCAATGGCATCCCGCCGCACGTTTCGCACTGCAATCTTCCCGTCCTCGGCGAACTTCTTCACCAGCTTCACCAATTCCCTTCTCCTCTCCTCGTTGAGGGGCGGGATCGGAACCCGGATGACGGTCCCGTCGGTTGCGGGATTCAAGCCGAGATTGGCATTGAGAATGGCCTTTTCGATCGGTTGAATCATCCCTTTCTCCCACGGTTGAACGGAAATCGTGTGGGCGTCCGGGGTGCTGACATTTGCAATCTGTTTCAGAGGGGTCATTGCTCCATAATAATCGACCTTCACTCCGTCAAGAAGCGCCGTCGTTGCTTTGCCGGTTCGTATCTTGACAAATTCCTCGCGAACGACTTCAACCGCCTTGTTCATTCGCTGTTCAGCATCATGCAGAATTTGTTTTACCATAGCTTTTCCTCAAGCTGTGATGTGGGTTGTTGTCAGGTATTCCGGGAGGCTGTCGCAACGATGGAACCGACCATCTCCCCTGTCACAATTCGTTTGAGATTCCCTTCCTTGTTCATATTGAACACAACGAGCGGAAGGTTGTTCTCCTTGCACAAGGTAATCGCCGTGAGATCCATAACCTTGAGATCACGATTCAACACTTCTGTAAACGAGATTTCGGGAAAACGGACCGCAGCAGAGTTCTTTTCGGGATCACTGTCATAAATTCCGTCAACGCGGGTACCCTTGAGAATGACATTTGCCTCGATCTCGATTGCCCGCAGTACCGCCGCAGTATCGGTCGTAAAATACGGATTCCCCGTTCCTGCCGCAAAGATGACCACTCTTCCTTTTTCCAGATGGCGGATAGCACGCCGACGGATAAAGGGTTCTGCGATCTTTTCCATATTGATCGCAGTCTGGCACCTGGTATAGAGTCCCTTGTGTTCGAGCGCGCTCTGCAGCGCCAGGGCATTGATAACCGTCGCGAGCATTCCCATGTTGTCGCCGGTGACTTTGTCGATCCCGTCCGAGGAATTCTCAATGCCCCGATAAATGTTGCCGCCTCCAATGACAATGCCCACCTCCGTCCCAAGTTCCCGTATTTGCCTGATCTCTTCTGCATAGTCGGCCAGGACGGCTGAATCGATGCCGTACTCCTGGTTTCCCATGAGGGCTTCGCCGCTGAGCTTCAGCAGAATCCGCTTGTATCGTAGTGTGGACATGGCTTCCCTTTTGATTCGTTTCCCCGATACTCACGCGACTGCAAAAAAAATCCCGAAAGGATTCGGGATTCTTGAGAACGTCATTGCTGTCCGTCTTCGCCAAGATGATACCGCATGAAACGCCGGATGGAGATTTTCTCTCCAACCTTCGCCGTCGCCTCGTCGAGAAGATCCTTGATCGTCTTTCCGGAATCCTTGATGAAACTCTGCTCCATGAGACAAGTTTCCTGATAGAACTTGTCGAGGCGGCCTTTCGCAATTTTCTCGGCCACGTTCGCCGGCTTCCCTTCATTCCGCGCATGGGTCGAATAGATTTCAATCTCCTTGTCCACGACGGCCTTCTCCACCTGTTCCCGGCCGATATAGCGGGGGCTCATCGCGGCGATTTGCATCGCGATGTCATGAGCGAGCGCCTTGAAATCCGGGGTCTTTGCCACAAAATCCGTTTCGCAGTTCACCTCGACCATCGCGCCGATTCGGCCTCCGGCGTGAACATACGCTTCCACGACTCCCTGGTTTGTTTCCCTGTCCGCCCGTTTTGCCGCGGTCGCCGCACCCTTCTTTCGGAGATATTCAATCGCCTTTTCCATGTCTCCCGCGGACTCCTCCAGCGCTCTCTTGCAATCCATCATCCCTGCACCGGTCTTGTCGCGCAGTTGCTTGATCAAATCTGTGGTGACTGCTGCCATCTCTTAGTGACTCTCCTTGACTGATGTTTTGTGCTCCAACTCGATCTTCTCCGATTCCGCCTGGCTTTCGGCCTGCGCCGCTTTCGCCGACGCGGCACGTTGAGCGCCCTCCAGAACGGCATCCGCCACGGCTTTGGTAATCACCTGCACCGATTTGAGCGCATCGTCATTGGCGGGAATCGGATAATCAATGATCTCAGGATCACAATTCGTATCGACAATCGCCACGACCGGAATCCCGAGCCGACGGGCCTCTTTCACGGAAATCGCTTCTTTCTTCACGTCGACCACGAAGATAAGTCCGGGAAGCCGCGACATGTCCACCACACCGTTCAGGACGTTCTGCAGCTTCTCCCGTTCGCGATTGAGGAACAAACGTTCCTTCTTTGTAATGCTTTCGAACGTACCGTCGCTTTCCATTTTCTCGATATTGTTGAGGCGCTTGACGCTCTTCCGGATTGTCGAAAAATTCGTCAGCATTCCGCCCAACCAGCGCTCGGTCACGTAGAACGCATTGCATCGCCGCGCTTCTTCCTGAACGGCATTGCACGCCGGCTTCTTCGTCGCGACAAACAGAATCTTCTTGTTGTCCGCTATGGTGTTCGAAATGGCATTACAGGCCGCTTCGAGCATTTCCTGGGTTTTCTTGAGGTCAATAATGTGAATCCCATTTCGCTCCATGAAAATGTAGGGCTTCATTTTGGGATTCCAACGGCGGGTCAGGTGACCGAAGTGCGCACCTGCAGTAAGAAGAGTCTCGAGCTCAACGCGAGGCATGATGTGATCCTTATGTAGTTTGTTCGACTATTCCCGTCGTCTTCTTCCGGAATGGCGCCTGCGGCGCCACACTGCCGGTTGAATCGGGGAATATGATTGATGGAAAAGTGGTTCAAAGTTCCAGGTTCCATGTTCAAGGTTGCATGCTTGAACCTTGAACTTTGAACCTTGAACTCGGAACAGCTGTTATCTCTTCGAGAACTGGAACCGCTTGCGTGCCTTCTTTTGTCCGTATTTCTTGCGCTCGACCATTCTTGGGTCACGCGTCAATAATCCGGCTCCGCGAAGAGCTCCGCGCATGTCCTCATCCAAAGCAACCAGGGAACGGGCAATCCCAAGCTTCACCGCACCTGCCTGACCAGTTTGTCCTCCCCCTTCCACTTTCACTCGCACGTCATACCGCCCCAACGTGTTCGTCACTTCAAACGGACGCATCACTTCGCTCCGCAGGATTTCGATGGGAAAATAGATCTCGAGTGGGCGCTTATTGATGAGGATCTTTCCCGATCCCTCGATAAGCTTCACTCTGGCAACTGCTGTTTTACGGCGTCCGACTTTGACTTGCGGTTGCATGCGCTATCCTTCTCTTAAAACTGTAGTGGTTCAGGTTGTTGAGCACTGTGCGGATGTTTGTCGCCGGCGTACACTTTGAGTTTCATGCCCATTTTGCGCCCAAGCCGGTTGTGCGGAAGCATTCCCTTCACCGCATGCTCCATGACGTACTCTGGTCTTCGTTTGATCAAATCCCTGAATGATTCGAAACGAGCACCACCAGGATACAACGTGTTGTGATAGAGTTGCTTCAATTCTTCGCGCTTTCCCGTCACAATCACTTTTTCAGCATTGATGACCACCACATAATCGCCGACGTCGAAATTCGGGGTGAATTGAGGTTTGTGCTTGCCCCGAAGAACGCGCGCTACCTGGGAAGCAATCCTTCCGAGCGTCTTGCCTGAAGCGTCGACGACGTACCATTTCTGCCCCACCTCTTCAGGTTTGAAAAACTTTGTGTTGGGTGACATTTCCACTCTCAAAAACCTCCGATTTCCAGATTCGTTTGAAATAAGCCTTTAATAGTAGCGTATTTTCACTAAAAAGTCAACGAATGACTCACAACCGCTGGACGAAACTACAGAGGTCACCCCGTAGAAAACATCCCGATTCAAAACATCGGGACGGGCGGGGCAGGCAGAGTAGGCACGGAGGGCACAGAATCTAGACGTGATTGGCTGCGTGGTAGGAACTACGAACAAGCGGGCCGGATTCGACATGTCTGAAACCCATCGAAAGCCCCTGTTCTTTCAGCATCAGGAATTCACTGGGATGCACATATCGATCGATGGGAAGATGATCCCTGGTCGGCTGCAGATACTGCCCCAGCGTCAGGATGGCGCAACCCGACTTGCAGGCATCTTTCATGACTTCCAGAACCTCTTTGGTCTCTTCGCCAATTCCAAGCATCAGACCGCTTTTCGTCGTCATCCCCCCCTTCTTCGATCGCTTCAGCACCTCCAACGACTGCTCGTAATCCGCCTGCGGTCGAACTGTTTTATAAAGACGAGGGACGGTTTCCAAATTATGATTGAGAATATCGGGCCGCGCATCAAGGACAATGCCAAGTGCTTCTTCGCTTCCCTTGAAGTCCGGAATGAGCACCTCGACAGAACATCCCGGCACGAGCTCACGGATGAGCCGGATTGTCTCGGCAAAGATCGGCGCGCCCCCGTCCTTCCTTTCATCGCGATTGACGGATGTGATGACTGCATGTCTCAGCCGCATTCGCTGGACGGCTTCCGCCACACGGCGAGGTTCATCCCAATCCAAACCATAGTCGGGCCGGCCGGTCTTGACGGCGCAGAATCCACAGGATCTCGTACAAATATCGCCAAGGATCATGAATGTCGCCGTGCCGGAATTCCAGCATTCTCCCATGTTGGGGCAGCGTGCTTCTTCGCACACCGTGTGCAAACGCTGCGTGTCAATGAGGTTCTTCAGCCGCGCGTAGTTCTCACCGCCCGGAATCCTCGCCTTCAGCCATTCGGGCCGACGCTCAGGGAGAAGGGATTCAGCAGGTATTTCCTTGATCACAACCGTCATAGGAGATTCGTGAAGTCAAAATTTTGGAGATTGGAGACAACGGCCTCAATGAACTGTCCGCCAATCGCGCCGTCCAGAATACGATGATCGAACGAGAGCGTCAGATAGCACATCGAACGGATGGCGATCGAATCGTGCCCGTCAGAATGTGTGACGACGATCGGGCGTTTCTTGATGGCGCCAAATCCCAGGATGGCTGCCTGGGGCTGGTTGATGATCGGAATTCCAATGATGTTGCCGAACACACCGTAGTTTGTGACGGTAAATGTCCCGCCCTGAATATCGTCGGGCATAAGCTTTTTGTTCCGCGACCGAATCGAAATGTCGTTAACGGCCCGCGCAATCCCAACGAAGTTCTTCTCCTCGGCATTCTTGATGACCGGAACAATCAACCCTGCCGGCGTTGCTACAGCCATGCCGAGATTGATGAATTTCTTCAGAACGATCTTATCCCCTTCGACCGAACTGTTCACAAGCGGAAACTGTTTGAGAGCCTGAACCGTGGCTTTCAGCAGGAACGGAGTGAATGTGAGCTTGAATCCCTCCTTTTTCTCGAACGCCGAGGCCTGTTCCGCCCTGTAGTTCACGATGCTCGTCATGTCGCATTCCGAAATCGCCTGCACATGGGGCGAGGTGTGGACACTCTTGACCATGTGTTCAGCCATCTTTTGCTGAAGATTCTCCATCTGCCGGATTTCATACTGCGGCGCAGGATACTTCTTTGCAAGTTCCTTCATGTCGACGGATCGGATCGAGGCGTCGAATCGCTGACCTGCGGTTGTCCTGCCCGTTCGTGTCTGCATATACGACATCAAGTCATTCTTCGTCACCCGGCCTCCGATACCGGAACCGGAAATGGAGTCGAGTTCGGCACCTGAGACTCCCTCTTTTTGCGCTATCGTGCGCACCAGCGGCGAATAGAACCGGAGGCCGTTCCGGCCGCGTGGCCCCGGAACCGCACCCCGCACAGGGCTTTCTGCCGCGACATTCGCTGCAACGGCAATCGGCGCCGCTTTTCTCTCGGCGAGAGCCGGGGCAGCGCTGTCCACCTTGGCAACCGCCGCATCAGTCTCGATCATGGCAATAATGGTTCCAACGGCGACCGTTTCGTTTTCGGGCACGATGATCTTCGTGAGCACTCCCGCGGAGGGGGATGGGATCTCGGAATCCACTTTGTCGGTACTGATTTCAAGAATGGTCTCGTCCTTCTGTATCTTGTCGCCGGGCTTCTTGGTCCAGCGAAGGATTTTCCCTTCCTGAATACTTTCGCCCATCTTGGGCATCACAACTTCCACTTGCATGGCAGAATCCTCAATATGCTGAAAGGTGTTCGAGGGCTGCGAGAATCTTTGCCTCGTTCGGGAGCATAGCATCCTCCAAGGGAGGGCTGTATGGAACCGGAATGTCCAGCGCTGCTACCCGTTCGATGGGCGCATCAAGGTACTCGAAGCAGTTTTTCGAAATCCTGGCTGCAATCTCGCCACCGAATCCGCCGGTCAACGTGTCTTCGTGTGCGACAAGCACTTTGTTCGTTTTCCTGACCGAGGCAAAGATTGCCTCTTCATCAAGCGGATTCAACGTCCGAAGGTCGATGACTTCCACGCTGACGCCTTTCTCCTCCATCTTTCGGGCCGCTTCAAGCGACTTCTGAACCATCGCGCCGTACGTGATGACGGAAATATCGGTGCCTTCTCTGCGAACGGCCGCAATGCCGAACGGGAGAACGTAGTCGGCGCCGGGCTCGGGAGAAGAAGCGTACCCCTGACGATACAATCCCTTGTGCTCCATGAAAATTACCGGATCATCGCCGCGAATGGCAGCTTTCAGAAGACCTTTCGCATCAGCGGCATTTGAAGGAAACGCGAGTCGTATCCCGGGGATGTGTGCCATGAAGCCTTCGATCGATTGACTATGATAGAGTCCGCCGTGAATATAACCCCCAACGGGCACCCGGATAACCACCGGCGCCGGCCATGTGCCATTCGACCGATATCGAAACATGGCAAGTTCGTCCCTGATTTGCATGAACGCCGGCCAGATATAATCTCCAAACTGGATTTCCGGTACCGGCTTCCACCCCTTCAGTGCACAACCGATCGCAACACCAATGATGCTCGCTTCAGCAAGCGGTGAATTGAACGCACGGTCTCTGCCGAATTTCGTTGACAGCCCTTTGGTTGCGGTAAACACTCCGCCTTTTCCGTCCGCAACATCCTCTCCAAACACCAGCATCTTCGGATTCTCTGCCATTTCCTCATGCAACGCATGATTGATGGCGTCGACCATGACAATCTTGTTGCCCTGATGTTGGGGCTCGACAATTCCGCGGTCGGGATTCAGATACGCGTCTCCGTAGAGGTGGGCCTCCACGGTGGAGGGATCGGG
>DATECW010000085.1:0-8887 GCA_035286705.1 Bacteroidota bacterium | reverse complement strand
GGAACCTCCTGTTCTTTGTCTCATGCCTCAATCTAACTGTTACCCATGTCTCCGAACAAGTGTAACCTATGTCCCCGGTCTGTACAAAAGGGGGTACGGGGGATTTTGCTCGAACTATCGCAGCATCAAAGTCCTGAGATTCAGGTCTCTAGCACCTGTTTTTGAGATGGCTTCTAGCCACCCTGAATCCTGATATGAAGCTCACTCAGTTGTTCCTGAGTAACGCTCGACGGGGATTCATCCATGAGTGACATCCCGCTCGTCGTTTTGGGGAATGCCATGACGTCGCGGATTGACTCCTCTCGCGTCATCAGCATGACGATGCGATCGAATCCGAAGGCAATCCCTCCGTGCGGGGGCGCTCCGTATCTGAATGCGTCGAGCAGGAAGCCAAATTTTTGCTTTGCCTCTTCTGCGCCGATCCCCAGCAGCTCAAACACCTTGCTTTGTAAATCTGAATCAAAAATCCTGATGCTCCCGCCCGCGATTTCATTCCCGTTGAGAACGAGATCGTATGCCCTGGCGCGCGCTTTCAGAGGCTCCGAATCGAGAAGAGGGACATCCTCGGGTTTTGGTGAAGTGAAAGGATGGTGGACGGCAACGTGACGCCTTTCTTCTTCACTGTATTCCAGCAGTGGAAAATCAACAACCCACAGAAAATTCCATTTCTTTCCGTCGACAAGATTCAAACGTCGGGCCATTTCCAGCCGAAGCGCTCCAAGGATGGTGTAGGCCTTCTGCCAGGGGCCGGAAATAAGCAGACACAGATCGCCCGTTTTCGCACCCAATCGTTCGGCAATGCGTTGTTTTTCCTCCGCCGACACGAATTTGTCGATGGAACTTTCGAGCTTTCCTTCCAACACCTTCAGAGAAATGAGCCCGCCGGCACCAAGAGACTTTGCGAAATCCGTGAGCCCGTCGAGCTGATTGCGCGTGTAGTGCGACATGCCCGCGACCGCAAACCCCGCGACAACGCCTCCCTTTGCAACAGCATCACGAAACACGCGAAACTCACTCTCGGCGACAAGATCGGAGCAGTCATGGAGTTCCATGGCAAAGCGCGTATCGGGTTTGTCGCTGCCGAATCGCTCCATTGCTTCTTTGTACGTCATTCGCGGGAAAGGAAGCGTCACATCATGCTGCACGATCTCCTTGAACAGCTGCGCCATCAATCCCTCGGTCATTCGCAGAACGTCATCTTCCCCGACAAACGACATTTCAACGTCAATCTGGGTGAACTCAGGCTGCCTGTCGGCGCGTAGGTCCTCATCCCGAAAGCATTTGACGATCTGAAAGTAGCGATCGAATCCAGCCACCATCAGAATCTGCTTGTATGTTTGGGGGGATTGGGGCAGCGCATAGAATTTTCCTTTGTGAATCCTGCTTGGTACGAGGAAATCCCGCGCCCCTTCCGGAGTACTTTTCATCAGAATGGGTGTTTCAATTTCAAGAAATCCGTTTCGGTCGTAATACGACCGGGTCACCTGATACGCCCTGTGCCGCACAGCGAGGTTCCGCTGCATCGAGGGACGCCTCAAGTCCAGATATCGGTACTTCAGCCTGAGATCCTCGCCGACCTGAAGATCGTCCGCAATCGCAAATGGAGGAGTTTCCGCCTTGTTAAGGATGACGAGTTTCGATCCCGCCACATCGATTTGGCCGGTCGGAAGGTCTGCATTTTCACCACCCGCCGGTCGCAACTGCACGTTGCCGGTGACCGAGAGAACAAACTCCGATCGCAATGCCTGGGCGGCAGCATACGCTTCGGCGTGAACCTGGGGAGAGAAGACCACCTGCGTCTTTCCGTAGCGATCACGAAGATCGATGAACACCACGCCGCCCAGGTCCCTGCGGACATCCACCCATCCCGTCAGCGTGACCGTTTGTCCGACATGCTCTTTCCTCAGTTCCCCACAGGTGTGGGATCGTTTATCGAATGAGGTTACCATAGGGTGCTTTCAATGATGGCCATAAGTCCCGTTTTGGTCAAAAACAGAAATGCGAGAAGCCGTACGACTGCCGGGCATTCTCGCATTTCGGGTATTCCGAATTCAGTTGAGATGTTTTGATATCTTGTCTGCAAGTGCTCGCTTGGGAACTGCACCGATCACCTGATCCACGACTCTCCCGCCTTTGAAAATGAGCAGCGTGGGGATACTCCGAATGCCGAATTGCATCGACACTTGTTGATTCGCATCCACATCGACCTTACCCACTTTGAGTGTTCCGTCATATTCCTTCGCCAGTTCTTCCACCACCGGTGCGATCATTTTGCACGGTCCGCACCATTCGGCCCAAAAATCCACAAGAACAGGTTTGTCCGATTTCAGTACTTCCATTTGAAAATTGTCATCTGTCAACGTTACTGGTTTCATTCGTTCTCCTTGTTAACCCTGTAGTCTGACGGCACTCGGACCCAGAAGCTGTTTGATTGCCTGCAAAAAAGCTCCATCCGGGTTCACCACATGCCGCCGTGTCAAATATAGAGAATTTCTGTCTAATCCGCCACCCGTCACCGTGAGATAACAAAGACATTTGCCTCTGTGTTCCTCGAGCACCTTCCGCAACTCGACGACGGTGTTCTCGGTGACCTTGTCCAAATCAACAAGAAGGTTCACACTCCTTGTAAACTTCTCCCTTACCTGTTCCATAGGGATCACTTCATTGACAAGGATCTTCACCGTGTCTCCGCTGACCTCTCCTTTTCCCGCCACCATGACCATCGCGTCGGGAGTAAGCATGGACGAGTACTTCTGAAAGGCATCGGAAAAAACGATGCATTCTCCTTTTCCGGTAAAATCTTCCAACGACACAAACGCCATCAGGTTCCCCCGTTTGTCGATCTTTTTCTTCAATGCAGAAACGATTCCGCAGACGCGCACCGCGGCCTGTGGATTCACGCTCTGAGGCTCACCCAGCCGGGCATTCGAGAATGCGGTGATCTCTTCTTCATATCTCTTCAGCGGGTGCCCGGAGACATAAAATCCGAGGACCGATTTTTCCCTTGACAGTTTTTCGGCTTCAGACCATGGTTGAACCGTCGGAAGAGACGGCCTCGTTTGCACTCTGGTCACTCCCGTCTCGAAAAGGCTCGACTGACCTCTTTCCCGCGCTTCCTGGACTTTCTGACCGTAGCCAATCGCACGTTCGACTGATTCAAACAGTTGCGCCCTGTTGTCATGAAGAGAATCGAACGCTCCGGCCAGAACCAGGCTTTCCAGTGTTTTCTTATTCACGGCGCGAAGATCCACGCGCGCACAAAAATCAAACAGATCGTTGAACCTGGTACCTTCCCCCCTCACACGGACAATCTGCTCGACCGCCCCAACGCCGACGTTCTTGATGGCGCTCAGGCCGAATCGAATTCCTTTCGGCGTCACAACAAAGTCGACCCCGCTTTCGTTCACATCCGGAGGCAAGACATCGATGCCCATCTTCCGGCAGTCGTCGATGAAGAGAACGATCTTGTCGGTGTCGCCGATTTCGCTCGTAAGCGTCGCAGCCATGTATTCCGCAGGGTAATGCGCCTTCAAATAGGCCGTTTGATACGCGAGGACAGAATATGCCACGCTGTGTGATTTGTTGAATCCATACGACGCGAACTTCTCGATAAGATCGAAGATTTCTGACGCGGTTTTCTTGTCGATGTCATTCGAAAGAGCTCCGGCAGCAAACTCTTTCTTCTGCTCAGCCATCAGCGCCTTGTCTTTCTTGCCCATGGCCCGGCGCATGAGGTCGGCCTTTGCCAGACTGAAACCGGCGACATCGCTGGCGATCTTCATCACTTGTTCCTGATAGACGATGATGCCGTACGTTTCTTTCAACGTCTCTTCCATCTTCGGATGAAGATATTCGATGGTCTTCCGTCCGTGCTTACGATCGATAAAGTCGGGGATATTCTCCATAGGCCCGGGCCGATAGAGAGCGTTCATTGCCACAAGGTCGTGGATTGAGGTCGGTTTGAGCTTTCGGAGATAATCCTGCATCCCCGAACTTTCGAATTGGAACACGGCTACGGTCTGGGCTTTGGAGAACAGTTCAAGTGTCTTGGGGTCGTCGCCAGGCAATGAATCGAGGTCGAGTTGCACTCCGTGATTCTCTTTGATGAGCCGCAACGCATTGTCAATCACTGTCAACGTCCGTAGGCCAAGGAAATCCATTTTCAGCAATCCCGCATCTTCCAAATCCTTCATATTGTACTGCGTCATCAGATCCGTTTGCGGGGTTTTGTACATTGGAACGTAGTCGCTGATGTCGCCCGGAGCAATCACAACGCCGGCCGCGTGCGTCGATACATTCCTGTTCATTCCTTCGAGCACCAGGGCAGTATCGATCAACAGCTTGATTTTCTCATCGGGGCTTTCCTTCATCCATTTGAGTTCGGGGATGGTTTCCAATGCTTCCGCGACGGGCGTCACTTTTCCCTGGAAGACCGGGATTTGCTTTGTGATCGAGTCTATCGTACTTAAAGGAATTCCCAGGACACGGCCGACATCCTTTATCACCGCGCGGGTCGACAGCGTTCCAAACGTGATGATCTGGGAAACGGACTCTTCGCCATACTTGTTGCGGACATACTTAATGACCTTGTCCCGTTTGTCGTCGGAAAAATCGATGTCAATGTCCGGCATACTCACGCGATCGGGATTGAGGAACCGTTCGAACAGCAAACCATAATGAAGCGGGTCGACATCCGTGATGCCCAAAACGTAGGAGACAAGGCTGCCCGCCGCACTTCCGCGGCCTGGGCCAACCCGAACACCCATCCGGCGCGCTTCGTTGATGAAATCCTGAACAATCAAGAAATATCCGGCATAGCCCATCTTCTTGATGACCGCAAGTTCGTGATGAAGACGTTGCTCCGTTTCGGGAGGCACATAGGAATATTTCTTGCGAAGGCCGGCAGTGGCAAGTTTGTCGAGATATGCCTCCAGCGTTTCCACGCCGGCGTCATTCGGGATGGGGAACCTCGGCATATAGCTCTTCTTCAGGTCGAGCTCGAGATTACATTTTTCGGCTATTTCCAACGTAGATGCGACTGCCTCCGGAAATTCTTTGAAGACTTCAGCCATTTCGCGGCCCGATTTGAAATAGAGCTGATCCGTGCCGTATCGAAGTGTTGTGTAATCGGGGACGTTCGTGCTGCTTGCTTCAGGTATGTACAACATGATGTTGTGCGGAACCGCATGGGACTGTTTGATGTAATGACAGTCGTTTGTTCCGACAATCCGGATTCCCAGCTCACGGGCAAGCCGGGGCGCCGCGGAGAGAACGGGACGTTCGACTTCCATTCCGTGATTCTGAATCTCGATGTAGAAGTCCTCGCCAAAGATATCCCTGTAGATCGAAGCGCAGGACCGGGCCGCCTCGTAATCGTTATTCACGAGATGTGCGCTCACGACTCCTCCGGCGCACGCCGACGTGGCAACAATGCCTTCCTTGTATTGAGAAAGCAACTCGGCATCAATTCTGGGTTTGTAGTAGAATCCTTCAGTGTGACCCAGGGTGCAGAGCTTCATGAGGTTCTTGTACCCGGTCTCATTCTTGACGAGCAAGAGGATATGATGGTAGGCGCCCCTCCCTCTTCCCTGCCCGGAAGATACGGGCGTTGCGGTCCTGTCCTTCCGGCTCCCCTTGGTGACGATGTACGCTTCACAGCCGAGGATCGGCTTGATCTGCGCTTTCTTTGCCTTTTTGTAGAATTCAATCGCACCGAACATGACCCCATGATCGGTGAGTGCCACAGCCGGCATGTTGTGCTCGGCTGCCGCATGCACGATCCCTTCGATCGTGGATGCCCCGTCGAGGAGACTGTAGTGGGAGTGATTATGGAGGTGAATGAACTCTGACATAGAAGAAAAGCCTTCTTCGCCTGCGCGATACAGCAGAACTACGATGCCCGGAGGACCAACAGCTTCGGTTCGGTCATCGCCTCGATTGCGTACTTGACTCCTTCCCTTCCGAATCCCGAATCCTTGACGCCTCCATAGGGCATGTGGTCGATGCGATACGTGGGATTATCATTCACTATCACGGCTCCCGCCTGAATGCGGTGATAGGCTCGGATGATGTTCTGATAGTTGTTTGAAAACACCCCTGCCTGCAATCCGAAGCGTGAATCATTGACATGATCAATGGCCTCGTCAAAGCTCTTGAACGGTTGGAGAGTCACCACCGGGCCGAACACTTCCTTGCTGTACACGTCGGTCGTGCGGTCCGCGTGAAGTAGCACGGTGGGTTCAATGAATCTTCCCTTTCTGGTACCACCTGTCAGAACCGTGGCCCCTTCCTTCACGGCGTCCTTGATCCACTGCTCGACGCGGTCAGCCGCAGCGTCGTCGATCAGTGGGCCGACCACCGTATCGCTGTTCATCGGATCCCCGCACTTGATCGCCTTCGTCGCTTCGACAAATTTCTTCATATACCTGCCGAAGATATGATCATGCACAAATATTCTCTGGACCTTGATGCACACTTGTCCGGAATAAACGAACGAGCCCATGACGTTCTTTCGCACGGCGTCCTCGAGATCGGCTGATTCGTCGATGATCGCACCCGCGTTTCCTCCCAGTTCCAGGAGAACTTTCTTCTTTCCTGCGAGACTCTTCAGTCTCCACCCAACGGCTGCACTACCCGTAAACGAAACCATGGCAATTCGCTCATCGGTGACAAGTCTTTCGGCCACATCATTCGTGCACGGCAGAGTGCTCAATGCTTTGGGCGGAAAACCGGAGGCCGCGATAATTCGCGTAAGTTCGAGCGCGGTCTGAGGTGCCTGAGGAGCCGGTTTAAACAGCACGGCATTTCCCGCCGCGATTGCGGGACCGATTTTGTGCGCTGCGAGATTCAGTGGGTAGTTGAAAGGGCAAATCGCCAGGATGATGCCAATGGGAAATCGCCGCACAACCCCGAAGAGGCCTGACGAGGATGGAAGAAGGTCAAGCGGCATTGTTTCTCCCGCGATCCGCTTTGCCTCCTCTGCAGCCAATCGAAAAGTTGTGACAGCCCGTTCGACCTCAACCCTCGAAAACTGAATGGACTTTCCGACTTCGCTCGTAATACACTCGGCAAGCCCATCCCGCCGGGATTGAATGCCATCGGCTATTCGGAAAAGTATCTCCGCCTTGTCAAAGCTCGACAACTCTTTTGTTTCGCCATAGCCTTCCAGGCCTCGTCTGACTGCTTCCTCCGCTTCTTCCGTCCCTGCGAGACTAAAGGCCCCGAGCAACGGTCCGTCGAACGGACTTGCGTTCGTTGACTCTTTCCCTGTTTTCTTCCATTCACCCCCCACATACAGGGGAGCTGGATCCATGGTTTGGTGTTGAGTCAAGACTATTCCGATTCAATACGCTTCTTGAGTGATTCAACCGCCTCTTCAATCGGGACAAGAGTCCGTTCTCCCGAACGACGTTCTTTGATTTCAACCTTGTTGTCCCGCAGGCCCCTTTCCCCCACGATAAGTTGGAGGGGAATTCCTATCAGGTCTGCATCCTTGAACTTGAATCCTGCCGTGACATTGGGACGATCATCAAACAGAACTTCGAACCCCTGCTCCGTCAATGCGCGGTATATCTGGTTGGAGACAAGAACCGCCTGTTTGCTGTTCATGCTTGCAGCAATAATATGAACATCAAAAGGACCGAGCGCCTTGTTCCAAATGATGCCGTGTTCGTCATGGCTTTGCTCAATATGGGTGGCAATGATCCGTTCAACTCCAATTCCATAGCTTCCCATGACAATCGGTTTTGAAGCACCGTTTTCATCGAGAAACGTTGAGCCCAAAGCCTCGGAGTATTTTGTACCGAGTTTGAAAATATGCCCTATTTCGATTGCATGGGTCACTTTCAGTTCCGATCCGCATTGCGGGCAAGGTTCTCCCGACTCTACCGTCCGCAAGTCGAAATATCCGTCAGGCGTGACATCACGCTGGAAATCGATATGGGCAAGATGGTAGTCGTTCCTGTTGGCACCGCTCACCAGGCCGTTGGCCCCTTCGAGTCTTTTATCGGCAATGATCCTGAATCCCTTGAGACCCACAGGCCCAATGGAACCTCCGTCAGCACCGGTCAATGACCTCAGTTCGTCGGCCTGGATGGCCTTCACGTCACCAACGCCCAGCGCGGCGAGCAGCTTTGTTTCATTTAACTGATCATTGCCCGCCATCAGGGCCAGGACAGGCACGTCATTGTGCCTCACGACCACCGACTTTGCCAGATGGTCATGATCCATGTGCAGAAATCTCGCCAGGTCATCGATGGTCCGAACGTTCGGGGTGTGAATCTCGTTCATGTTCGGCGAGTCTGCAGTGCGGCCTACTCCTTTGAGATCCGATCGGGCGACTTCAAGGTTTGCGGCGTAGTCGCACTTGCTGCAGCGGGCCACTGTATCTTCACCATCCGCTGATTCGATCATGAATTCCTGTGAACCGGTTCCCCCCATTGCGCCGCTTGACGCGCCGACCACAAAGAAATTCAGTCCGCACCGCGTGAAGGTTCTTCTGTACGCCTCCGCATGGGCCTCATAGCTGACATCCAGCCCCTCCGGAGAAGAATCCAGGCTGTATGAATCCTTCATGATGAATTGCCGGCCTCGAAGGACCCCTGAACGCGGCCTCGGTTCGTTTCGGAATTTTGTCTGAATCTGGTACCAGATCTGAGGAAGATCCTTGTACGACTGAATATGCATTGATGCAAGCCATCCTACCACCTCTTCGTGGGTGGGCGCCAGGACAAGGTCCCTCTCTTTGATGCTTAAGATCAAATTCGGGATGTACCGCCGTTTCGTTTGGATCCAGAGGCTTTCGGGGTTAAGGGCGGGGAAATGGAACTCCTGCCCTCCGATTCGGTTCATTTCCTCTCTCAGAATAGTCATTGCCTTCATCATTGCC
>DATECW010000084.1:0-2291 GCA_035286705.1 Bacteroidota bacterium | reverse complement strand
GTTTCCGGAGGGCTTCACCGTTCGCCTGACAGGCACCGCGGGTAGTACGACTCCGCCGCCCATATATCCCGCATGTGAAAAGTCCATGATCCGGTCACCGCGCGGCGTTGTCTTGTAGATGAGTTTACCTTGCGGTCCCTGGTGAACCCATTCACTCACTGCCTGCTCTGTCGCGAAGGCGGTCGATGCCGGGACAACCAGTGCAAATGCGATGATCATGAGCCGCATCATCGTTCGACCTTTTGCCCCTCAATCTCGAGGCACAGGACATAAGCGGTTGCGTGAGGGCCCTGACGAGAAACCCGTGCTATCCGTACCCCGTTGACAGTCTCGATCGCAATTTCATTCTTCTCGGGATCACCAAGCAAATAGGCCTTCTTGATCTGATTTTTGAATGCGGGCAATTCGAGACCTTCCCTCGGAACGACGAAGAGTGTGAAGTACAGTTTTCCCGGCCGGCTTGTGCATCGCCAGTCATTTCGAACAAGAAAAATCGGCTTCCCATTTCGGTCTTTCTGCGTCTGACTGAATTCGCCAAACTCCTCGCCAAATGGCGACCGACCGGCTCCATAAACCGCTTCACCATACACCTTCAGCCACCGGCCGACTGTGCGGAGGTTGTCCGCGCTGGGCTTGGGGATCACCCCGTCCGCGTCCGGCCCGACGTTCAACAGATAGTTACCGCCCTTGCTCGCGATGTCCACCAACTTGAAGAGAATCTCCCCGGGCGATTTCCAGTCTTCATCATCGCGGCGGAATCCCCACGTGTGATTCACGGTGGCGGGCGTTTCCCAATCGTCTTCTCGGGCCAACTCGGGGATGACATTGTCACTCGTGGTATGATAATCTCCCTGGATTCCCAGGCGCCCGTCGATGAGGCACGCCGGCTGCAGCCGATTCACGATCTCCACGAAACGCTGAGACCTTTCCTGTGTCATCATGCGCGGCGTGTCAAACCAGATCAGGCACACAGGACCGTAGTCGGTCAGCAGCTCTTTGATCTGAGGCTCTGCTTTTCCCCGGAGATATTGGTCGAAGTCTTTTTTTTCATCAGGTCCGAAATCCCAAGTGTTCCCTGCACCGTTTGGCTCGTGCCAATCCTGCGCCTGAGAGTAGTAGAATCCGAACTTCATTCCCCTCCTTGCACAGGCCGCTGCCAGTTCTTTGAGGACGTCCCGCTTGAACGGGGTTGCATCGACGACATTGTAGGGACTGACTTTTGAGTCATACAAGGCGAACCCATCGTGATGTTTGCTCGTGATAACAATGTACTTCATCCCGGCGTCCTCGGCCATTTTCACCCATTCCTCCGCATCGAACTTGAACGGATTGAATTGACCGGCAAGCTGTTCATATTCCCTGACCGGAATTTTCATGCGGTTCATCACCCATTCGCCGATCCCGGGCGACCGTTTTCCTTTCCATTCGCCGGCGGGAATGGCATAGAGACCCCAATGGATAAACAACCCAAACTTCGCCTCCCGGAACCATGCCATTTTTTCGTCCTGTGACTTTGGTTTCGGCAGGGCGGATGGCAATTGGGCAATCACGGCAACCGGGGCAAGCACCATCCAGAAGCTTGTGAGGATGAGAAGGCGTTGCACAGATTGAACCGTCGTGAAAAGCGCTGACATTCTCATGAGGAGTCCTTCATTTTTTGATCTCGATCTGAATTCTCGCCTTGTCGTTCCTAATCATTTCTCCAGCAACGGAGAGTTTCGAATTACCAATCCCTTGACCTCCTCGAACATTGCGGGCTTAACACCCTTCGCGACCTCGGCCTTGAAATTGTCGATTTCCAGTCCGTCCACGTCGATACAGACAATCGGTGGACGCAGATCTTCGTTTTCGAAATCAAGCCTGAAATCCGAAAGCTCGAGTCCCTTCACATGTCGCGCAAAGACCCCGTACGATGGCGTGAATCCGATCCTCCGGGGTTCAGGATATCCTCTGTCAAGTTCCGGCGGAACCCGGTTTGCATGTTCCTTCGTCCCACCGCCGAGGAATGACAAGCGGATGTTCTGCAGCCGTACATTCTCCACAGGATACCCGGGGAGCCCTGTGATATGAACCCCGCTCATTGTATCGACACCTGTGGCAATAACGTTTGTGATGAAGATATTCCGTGCTGTCCCTATGGTAATGCTGTCGGGCCCGCGGTTCCGCCTTCCCAGCGTGATATAGATCGGATAATCATCGACGTTCATCATCGTGATGTTGGAGATGCTGATATTCTCCATGATCCCGCCATCCACCATTTCGAGCGCCAGTCCGCGGCATTCGCGGAAAAT
>DATECW010000083.1:0-6721 GCA_035286705.1 Bacteroidota bacterium | reverse complement strand
TCACTTGAGCGGCCGGTGTTCTTCCTTCCCGACTTCGCAAATCCGGGGAGCAACAAGACCGTACCCGTGAAGATCGGTACCGAACATTCATGGGGCATGACCCTCTCCGCCCGTCAGACCATTTTCAATTCAACCGTCATTGTCGGCGTCGGCGCGGCCCACATCTATTCTGAAGCCGCCCGCGAACTTTACCGTGCCAAAAAACTCGAAACCGTTTCAAACGTTCGGAAGACCTTCTACGCAGTGTTGCTCGCGTCCGAAGCCCGCGACCTCATGCGTGCGAATCTGAAGAACGCCGAGGAAAACCTCCAAAACGTCCGAATGATGAGCAAACAGGGGCTGGTTTCCGAGTATGACGAACTGAGGGCATCGGTAGGTGTGGAGAACCTCAGGCCCGAGGTCATTCGCGCCGATAACAATTACCTGCTCTCTCTCGACGGTCTCAAGAGCGTCATGGGACTCGATGCGTCGGAACAGATTATCGTCGACGGAACACTTCAGTTTCAACAAGTTCCTGAAGATCGTGTCGCCTCCGCCGTCGACCTGGTAAAGGAGGCCAATGCCAGCCTCAAGGCCCTTCGTTTGCAGATCGATATCAATCAGGCTTTTCTGAACGTCGAGCGATCCAACTATCTTCCAATGGTATCAGCCTTCGGAAACCTCCAATATCAGGCTGCGAAGAACACGTTCAACATTTCGACCAATGATTTCTTTCGCAGTTCCCAGGTGGGAATCAGCCTTTCTTTCAGTGTTTTTCAGGGTTTCCAGACAAATGCCCGCGTCGATCAGGCAAAGGTGGAGGTTCGGAAAAACGAGGAACAGGTGGCAAGCCTTGAGAACAATCTCCGTACCGCCGCCCACTCGCTTGTCCTGCAGCTAACGCAATCACGGCAACGGGTCGAGGCGCAGGGGAGGACTGTGGAACAGGCCGAGCGCGGCTACAAGATCGCCACAACACGATTCCTCAGCGGAGCGGGAACTCAGCTCGAAGTGAACGATGCACAGTTGGCACTGAACCAGACGAAAGTCAACAGGATTCAGGCCATCTATGATTATCTGGTTGCTTCCGCGGACCTCGATCAATTGCTGTCCATTTTTCCCGAATATGTCGATGTCACTATTGAATAGTTTTTTTATCAAGCACGAGGAACAACATGAAACACTTTCTTTTCTGGGGTAGCGTCCTTATCATATCCGGCGCCAGTCTGCTGCTTTCTTCCTGCGGACAATCAGATGCAAAGGGGGAGCAACCGGCGGCCGAGACCGCCGCTCTCTCACTTGCCGTGAGGGTGTTGGTAATCCAGACTGCTCCGTTTTCTGACGCAATTCAGATTTCGGGCATCATTCGGGGCAACGATGACGTCATGCTGAGTCCCGAGGAGGGCGGGGTCATCAGAACATGGCTTGTCCGGAAGGGGCAGCCTGTGAAGAAAGGCGACATCCTCGGCGTCTTGAACGACGACGTTATCAGAGCATCTTATGAGGCGGCGTCGGCTCAGTATAAGCTCGCCCAAACCAATTTTGAGATGCAGAAGAACATCTATGCGGAAAAGGCGATCAGCGAGCTGCAGTTCCGAAGTGCCGAATATAATCGTGATGGTGCCAAAGCCCAGGCTGATCTGGCGTACGCCCGGCTCGAACGGACACGGCTGCGGAGTCCCATTGACGGTGTCCTCGATGATCGCTACGCCGACGAGGGTGAATTCGCTCCACCAGCCGTGCCGGTTGCCCACATCGTTAGCCTTCATAATCTTAAGGTGGTCGCCGAAGTGTCGGAGAGGTATGCCGGAACGATTGCGGTGGGAAATACAGCGCTGATCATTCCCGATGCCTATCCGAACGATACCCTCAGAGCGCAAGTGAGCTATGTAGGCGCCGCGGTCAACGCCTCCAACCGATCGCTTCCCGTGGAGATGTCCATCCGCAATCCGGGCCTTCGTCTGAAGCCGGAAATGATCGCAAAAGTGAAGATCCTGCGTTCATCCAAAATGAACGCCGTTCTTATCAGTGAGAACATGATACAATTAGTGGACAGAGGACGGACCATCGTGTTTGTTGAGAACGGCGGTGTTGCTCACGAGCGTCAGGTGAAACTTGGCGCCCATCAGGGAAACTTGGTGGAGATTGTAGATGGACTCAAGCAGGGCGATCGTTTGATTGTCACGAGCATTCAAAACCTGGTCAACGGTCAGACAGTTTCCGTTGTGCAGTAATGGCCACCGAACAAGGAATGAAACCATGAGGCTGTGGAATTTGGCAATAGACAACAAAGTAGCCGTGTACCTGATGCTGGTGATGATTATCATTCTCGGCTGGGGTGCATACTCCGGGATGCCGCGCGAAGCAGCCCCGGATATCTCGATCCCGCTTGTTATCGTAACGGTTCCCTACGTTGGCGTTTCTCCCACGGACATCGAGGGATTGGTCATCCAGCAGCTTGAAAAAGATCTCAAGGCGCTGGCCGACGTCAAGCAAATCACCTCGGTATCGAAAGAGGGTCTCGGAACGATCCGTGTGGAGTTCAACACGGGTATCGACATTGACGATGCCCTTCGTCGTGTTCGCGATAAGGTCAATTCGGCGCGG
This sequence comes from Bacteroidota bacterium, assembly GCA_035286705.1. Taxonomy (GTDB): domain Bacteria; phylum Bacteroidota; class Ignavibacteria; order UBA10030; family UBA10030; genus JACPLA01. Next base: position 4,135 of record DATECW010000083.1, on the reverse strand, counting down.
CCGAACCTGCCTAATGATATTCTGGAACCCGTCGTTTCGGAAATCAATTTCAGCGAGTTTCCCATCATGATCATTAACGTGGGGGGCAGCGTGGGACTGGCCCGGCTGAAGCAGATCGCAGAAGATATGCAGGATCAGATCGAAGCCATTCCGGGCGTCCTGCGCGCTGACGTGAGCGGAGGAATACAACCGGAAGTGCAAGTCAACTGCGATGTCTACCGACTGAAAGCATACCAGATCGGATTTGATGATGTAGTGAACGCCATCCGCGGAGAAAATCTCTCTGTTCCGGGCGGCTCCATCAATGACGGCGAAAAAGCGTTCACCGTCAGGGTTCCCGGCGAATACAAAGAGGTCAAGTTGTTGGAAGACATCGTCATCAAGATCCAGAACGGCAAGCCGATCTATATCCGTGACATTGCCGTTGTAGACTACTCGTTTGAAGACAGGGTCACCTATGCCCGTTTGAACAAGAATGAGGTTGTCTCGCTCTCTGTGCGAAAACGCGCCGGAGAGAATCTTCTGGACATCGCTGACAGGGCTAAAAAGATTGTCGAAGACTGGCGCACAAAGCTTCCTGATGGTATCCGGCTCGATATCTCCAACGACCAATCCCGATTTATCAGAAACTCGGTACACGAGTTGGAGAACAGCATCATGACGGGGATGTTTCTTGTTGTGCTTTCGCTCTTCATGTTTTTCGGATTCAAAAACTCGCTCCTGATTTCGACCGCGATTCCCATTTCGATGCTCATCGGATTTCTCGTTTTCTCCGCCATGGGTATTACGCTGAATTTCGTGGTTCTGTTTGGACTTGTGCTCGTCCTCGGCATTATCGTTGATGATGCCATCGTCGTAATCGAAAATATTTATCGCCATCAACATGATTATGATAAGACGCCAATCCAGGCGGCACGCGACGGAACGGCGGAAGTCGCACTCCCCGTCTTCACATCGACCCTGAGCACGCTCTCGCCCTTCATTCCGCTCTTGTTCTGGCCCGGGGTCGTCGGCGACTTCATGTCGTATCTGCCTATTACGCTCATCGTCACCCTCGGAGCATCTTTGTTCGTGGCGAATGTGATAAGTCCTGTTCAGGGCTCGCAGTGGATTAACTACAGAAAAGAGATCGCGAAGGCGAAGGAGGCCCTCCAACATCCAACGTGGTGGAAGAAGTATAACCCGGTGACGTGGATCTATCACAAAACAGATGAAGTGGTCTTTCCATGGATGCAGGAAAAATATGCAAACCAGCTTTTGTGGGCGTTGCAGCGAAGAGGACTGGTGCTTTGGGGAATGTTTGGCATATTGCTGGTGACCATCGTGATATTTGCAGCTGTGAACAAGGGGATGGAGTTTTTTCCCAACACCGAACCCTCATTGATCAACGTCCGAATCGAAACTCCTCCCGGTACGGCTTTGGACGCGACAGACGCCGTGGCAAAGACGGTCGAGCAGCGGATTGAATCGGTTGCCGACAGAAGAGATATCGAGTTCATCGCGACAAGCACTGGCACATCAGACGATCCGTTCGATTTTGGGGGACAGGGAACTTCCAACAAAGCAGGCGTAGGCGTAAACTTCTATCAGAAAATCCAAAGGCAGCAGAATACATTCATAACGCTGGACCAGATTCGGGTCGCCACGAGCGGAATTCCCGGGGGAACAGTCCTCGTCAACAAGCAGCAAATGGGACCTCCCGTCGGAGCTGCCGTTAGCATCGAAATCGCAGGGGATGATTACGCGCAGCTCGCCAGCATCAGCAGGCAGCTTCGCGAAAAGATCAAAAACATCGACGGACTTGTCGACCTCAAAGACGACTACAACACCGGAAAACCCGAAATCGAGGTAAGGGTCGACCGCGAAAAAGCGGGTTTGCTTTGGACGAACACAGGCCAGATCGCCTCAACGGTTCGAGCCGCCATTAATGGCGCCGAAGCATCGAAATATCGTGTTGGGGAAGATGAATACAAGATCCGCGTCCGGCTTCAAGAAGACCAGCGGACGTCCGTTCAGGATATGGAAAACATCCATGTGACGTTCATGAATCGCCGCGGGACGCTCCTCTCCATCCCGCTTTCCTCGATCGCTGAGATTCGCAAAACCACAGGCGTGAGCGAGATCCGGCACAAGGATTTGAAGCGCGTCATCACGGTCACCGGGGGCACCGAAGACCGTGTCGCATCCGAAGTCCTCAATGACGTTAAGTCACGATTGGCCGGATTAGAGCTTCCATCCGGATACTCGATTCGCTTCGGAGGTCAGGACGAAGAACAAGGAAAAGCGATGGCGTTCCTTGGACAAGCCTTTGTTGTCACGCTTCTTCTCGTATTTCTCACGCTGGTTATGGAGTTCAATTCCATGAAAGTGCCGTTAGTGATCATGTTTACCGTTCCATTGGCGCTCATCGGCGTCCTGTGGGGCCTCATCATAACACAGACGCCCTTCTCGTTGATCATGACCGGTGTCGGCGTTATCGCACTTTCAGGTATCGTTGTCAAGAATGCCATCGTCCTTCTCGATTTCGCACGACGTAAGACTGAAGAAGGATTGCCCCTGGATGAGGCCCTGGTAGAGGCAGGCCGAAAGCGGCTCCGGCCTGTTCTGCTAACAGCGGTGACCACCGTCCTGGGTGTGGTCCCCCTGGCAACCGGATTCGATTTCGATTGGCGGGCGTTCGAGTTTGTTATCGGTGCAGAAAGCGCCGGGTTCTGGGGTCCGCTTGGTATTTCCATTATTTTCGGCCTGACCATCTCGAGCTTTCTTACTCTCGTCATCGTCCCGACATTCTATTCACTCCTCGAATCATGGACTGCGCGTGTAGCGCAGTTTTTCCGAAAGATTTTCAAAGCAGGACCTGATCAGCCCGTATCAAGCGAGCCTGCGACGCATTCGAAGTAGTACCCCCCCCCGATTCCCTGCAAAGGAGTCGGGGGATATTCTTTCGTCGTTTCCGCGACTTTTCCGACCTTCAACCGTTTTTACCTCGTCGGCACAGTTCATCCCACCGACTTCAAGGACAAAGAACATGAAACGCCCCAAATTCATATCACTCGCCTTAGCTGCAACGTTCATAAGCACGCTCATCGGATGTTCAGGCACCATTGAGATGGCCAGCTCCTGGAACGACAATGCTGTCAAAATCGACGGATCGAATGCCGAGTGGGGGTCTTCCCTGAAACCCCTTTCAGATCCCCCTGTCGCGATAGGTATCCGCAACGACGCTCAGTTCCTTTACGTCTGCCTCACGACGCAGGATCCGTTCTATGAGGCACAGATCATCAACGGAGGACTGACCGTGTGGTTCGACCCGGCCGGCCAACAAGAGAAGAGCCTTGGCATCCGTTTTCCGAACTACGGAGAGAATGCCCCTCACTGGAATCCGCGCGAGCCGTTGACAGCCTCTTTTCCGTTCCTCGAGCCTTCGTTTCGCGAACTTGCGATCATCGGTCCCGACGGAGAGCCCGAGCTTTTTTCCGTCGTGGAGGCGAAAGGGATCAAGGTAAAAATTGGCGCGACGGAGAGCGGCCTGGTTTACGAAATGCAGGTTCCTCTCAAACCTTCGGATACAATGCGCCATGCGGTGGGTGCTACAGAGACGCAAACGGTGGGGATAGGATTCGAAACAGCGGAATTGGGCGGAGACCGGTTACAAGGGCCCTCGGGACGCGCTACCGCCGGAACTCGGGGGGGCGGGAGGCGTGGTGGGAGGGGTGGAGCGGGCGCGGGGCCGTCATTGGACGGTGCGGGCCGCCCCGAAGTCCTCGATCTCTGGACCAAAGTGTTGCTTTCTTCGCCACGACAGTAGTCACATGATTCACTCATTCCTTACAATCATTCAAAAAGGATTCACCATGAAACAGCGATGGATGTTCATCCCGATTCTTCTCGGACTCCTGGTCCTCACACAGGCAGCGTTTGCACAAGGCATGCGTCGGTCCCCGGAAGAGCGGGCGAAGCAGCTGAAGGAACAGCTTTTACTCAATGACGACCAGACAAAGAAGGTCACAGAGATCTATACAGAATCGCAGAAGACGGTGATGGAGAAGATGCAGGAAGGGATGGGAGACCGGGAAGCGATGCGCGGGTTCATGACGAAACAGACGGGAAAGGTCGACTCGCTGATCACAAAGCT
>DATECW010000082.1:0-14866 GCA_035286705.1 Bacteroidota bacterium | reverse complement strand
TAACTGGTTAATTGGTGATTGGTTAGTTGGTGATGAGGAACCGAGGGATTGCCCACGGCTTCCCGCCACAAGACACGGCGGGCCCCGTAGAAATCACGGGGCAAGCAGGTAGCCGTGGGTTAGGAACAAAACAAAAAAATGTAGAACCGTTTTCCCGAAGGGATCCTTCGGATAACGGTTTACCGCCTGGGCGATCTCATCCCCTTCCCTTCTCTCCCGCCACAAAGCGTAGCGGGCAAGTGGGAAGAGAAGGGAGTTAAGAGCGGAACAGAGACGCCGGCGCCCGCTTATGCCCGCTATACCCGCTTCACCCGCTAAAAGCGTGCGGGTGTAATATACATCGTGCGGGTATTTCTCTTTCGGGCTACGCCCAGGGATAAATCCATGGGCTATTAGCCCAAGTGCGAATCTTAATCCCCCCAAGGGGGGATGCGCCCGCCTGAAACATGCGGGCGTGGCCGCGAAAAGTGTATTCAACGCAGGTTCACTGCAGACCGATGAGGTATGTTTGCACCCCGGCCACGCCCACGGTTCAAACCATGGGCTATAAACCCAACATCGAGTCTTAATCCCCATGAAGGGGATAGAAACAGTCCTTGAACCTCCAACTTGAATCCTGAACCTTCAATCCGCAACCCGTAACTTTCTTTATTCCCAATTCCTCCCTTTATTCCCGCCCCTCTTCTTCTTCTCAATAATCACCTGCACGTCAACAGGGGCAGCGCAGATCGGGCACGCATACCGGCGCGTGGTTTCGTTGAAATTCGGTTCGTTCGTCTTCTTACAGTTCGGACAGCGAACAACGAGCGGTTTTTCGGGCTTGGGTTTCGCCATTGACACCTTCCTTCAAACGCGACGATTTACTTCAACAATAACAGTTTGTTTGTGCTGACAAACGATCGTGTCTCGCCGGCCGTTGAGACCGCCTCAAGCCTGACGAAATACACTCCACTCGGGAATTGGCCGGCATTCCATGTCACCCGATGCGGTCCCGCAGGAAGCGTCTCATCAACAAGCTTCGCTACTACCCTCCCAAGCAGGTCATACACCGTCAGCCTTACACGACTGACCTCTGACGTCTGATATCTGATCTCTGTTGTCGGATTAAACGGATTCGGATAATTCTGAAAAAGCTCAAATGCGCGAATCTCCCCGGTCTCCTCCGCTTCCGTAATAAAGCTATTGTCGGCGGTGAACCGAAACACATCCGAGGCCGTCAGAGGTTTCTGCGTGATCACATACAATGTATCCCCTTCTGCCGGAAGAACCCCCGGCGGGAAATGGAAGTTGATCTGATAGTTGATCACTGCGGGCGGAGGCAGGTTGGGAAGCAGACAGACCGGCTCCCATGGATCCCACTTGTTGTTCGATAGGGAGCCAGGGACAAATCCATACCCCTTTTGTTGAAGAGTACGATTGAGAATCTTGAACGGCGCTATCACAACCCTTTGGCCGTTATTGTTCAAAAGCGTGTCGCCCGGGCTTGTATAGTTCCCGTCATCCGCAGTGTCAAGTGCGTTGAAGGCCAGAGCCCAATCATGCGGAACCTTCGATTGAGGAATGGACTGCGTATATGCGAAATCAACCGTGCCGGCCAACGCCGGGCGCGTAAATCCCGACTTGACCGTGTCCACAGCCACGGGCTTATCGGTCACCGAAAGCTTCAATCCGTCGAAGAGCGGAGTGCTGATTCCGTTTCTGACGAGCCATTGACTTACCACATCCCGGCTTGCCGACAGATCACGGACTGTGAGAAGCGCGGAATCCTGTTTCGGCACGCTGAAAGTCATTTCGTATTGGTGCCCGGTCACCGACCACGGCTCAACGACTGCGAGACTGAGGTCGGGGGTGGCAGACCCCGCCGTGTGTTGGAAGATCCCGTTCGAGTAGGAACCCCTCTGCTGCCGAATCGCAAACGATTCGCTCACAAGTGACGAATCAAGCGAACCGTCGGATGCCGTTATCCTCAGGTAGTACGTATCGCTGTTCGGCACGGCCGTAAAATCCCAATCATACGATTGTGAACCCGAGGGATACTGCGCCGTGTGGAAAACGGTGAACGGCCCTTCTTTTGAATAACCGTAAGCCAGCGTAATGGCAAGCGCCGCATTGTCGGCATCGTTGGCGTTCCAGCCGATCCGTAGAGGAGCCCAGTTCTGGGAGCTTCCTTCGATCGAGCGGTCAAGAACGAGCTCCGGCTGCGCGTTCACAGGATTATTGACCGTTAGCTTGTGATTCGAAACGTCGTAGAAGAATTTTGAGAGATCTTCGGAATATGCAACTGCACGAAGAAGATAGTTCGTCCCGTCGCGTGTTCCCGCGGTGTTCCAAAGGATCGAACCGAGCGTATCGAGGCCGAACCCAATCGGATTCCAGCTCCATCCTCCGTCGTAAGAATATTCCAGCAGCACCCTTGCCCCGGGATCTGTTCCGCTGTATGAGCATAGAATCAGTATGGTACCGGAGACTGAGCCGCTGTCGGGACTCGCGATTCTCACAGCCAGCGATGAATCGCCTCCGGCGCTGCCTGTGGAATCTTTGATATCCGGCCAATGGGATGAAAGCCAGACGTATCCCGCCTTTGTTTCCAGGGCGGTCGTGTCTTCGGAGAAGAAGATCGCCAGCTTCACAAACGTGCTGTCACCGGCCCCGAGGGAAAACGGCCCCGTGCCGAAGACGACGATGTAATCCCCCGGCGTGGAGGAAAATGTTTGATTTGAATCGATCTCCGTTGCCGAGAGGATGGACCAGAACAGAGGGCGGTTCTTCGGTACGTTGGGGAACGAGTTTGTGTAGGGAAGAGCCGTGAAGGTCGTGAGTCCTTTTGAACCGGGAGTTTGAAGAAACTGGTAACTGAGGATTCCAGTTCTCAATCCTCCATCCCCCGTCCCATTGGCGTCCCAGCAATAGATGGTGTTTTCTCGCCTCAGGAAGTTGCAGAGATCGTCCCCGTAGTCGGCCGGCCCGCCTATGTGCGGATCGCCGTAGAAGCCAAAGTAGCAGCTGTCGAGGTTCTTTGGACTTTCATTCTTGAGCTTCCATTCGATGATCACCGCGTCACGCAAAGCACCGCCGAATTCATAAGTCCTCACTTCCGCGCTCACGCCCAGTCCGCGTTTCGAAGAATCCGAGGGAAAGGGGTAATAAGGGAATTCTGCATTCGTGAAGTCGTCCATTCCATAGAATGCTTCATTCAGGCCTCTGACAATTCCCGGCCCCTCTTTTCCCGGCCAGCTCGACCATCCGGCAGGCCAGCTTGCCGGGTCGTTCGACGTGGCCAGATGCGATGACGCGGGATTCGAATAACCCGGTCGCGGCAACCATCCCCATTTAACTGAGAAGTCGGGCGCATAGCCCCCCTGATTTGCCAGCCACATTCCGTCGTCGATGATTCGCAAAGTGTCATTAGCTTCAGTAACGACCTTCGCTGCCAGCAGCGGTCCGAACTCGAACATCGACCCCAATCCGTGCCATTTGAAGTCGTAGACATTCCCCAACGTATTCGGACGCGTGAACTGGCCGTAATTGTACATGACAAACGAGACATTGTTCGAAGACATGAAAGCGTTTTTGACTTCCGACGGATTGCCGGCGATACCGAGAGGCAGAGGCACAGATGTCTGACTGTTGGCAAGAAAGAACAGCAAAAAATGGAGGCCAAGAACGGAGCAGCAAAAACGGAGAGATTTCATCGTATTCCCCCTCTTTGGGATTGAGTCGGCGAGACCCACGGCTCCGAGAAGGTAGAAGGAAGTTCGTGTGAAGTCAACAGGTCATAGGGAGATCCGAATAAGAGTTGCGCCGGGAAGCAGCAGGATGTTTATCGTCCGGAAGGTTTACCGAGGAAACTCTTCACTCTTCACTCTTCACACTTCACTATCCTCTTCCGGGCGTTCCCCCCGCGACGAGGCTTCATTGAACCAGTCGAAATCAGGAATTCAGGAAGGTACTGCTGAGGATGTTAGGCCACTGCCCGAACGTGTGGAATCTGCCGTTTCCCGGCCTTGCGGATTTCGGAGGATTTCAGGGAAACGACAGCGAGGGTTTTGCCATCCAATGTGACAAACTCGACCTCGCAGCCGTTGTTCGGATGAACGTGAACAACGGTCCCCACATCCCCTTTCTTAAGACGATGCGTGGGGAGGTTCTTTTGGAGAACGACAAGATCAAGTACTTTCATAGTTCTTCATCTCGGATACGCGGTAACAAAGTGTGGAATTCCGCCATAAATGTCAATAAACCAAACTGAGCGCAAGAGAAGTTCCCGCCCATTGGGTGTATGCAACAGTCCGTCTACGACGAATCGTGTTCCAAATGGAGATGTCTCAATCAGCACAACATCATTTTCCCTTGCCAAGGTTCGCAAATCCTTTGCAAGAATAATCCAGGATTCAGAGGTGTATCCAAAGCGTTTCAAGACATGGGCTTTTGTCCTGCCAAGAGGATGTTCCTCTGAAAGGAGGTATTCTTTAAGCTTTGATTCTGAAATGACAGCCTCGTCGGCCCAAGGCAGCTTCATGGATCCCCCCAAGGAAGGTGAGCGACTGGGAATCTATACGATTGGCATTCAAGAGGCAAGAAGGAAACCTTGCGAAGGGAGGTTTTGCGATCTGTCGCGGCCGCGTCCAAGAGGTGATCCACCTTGGCAAGGTTGATCGAGCCATCGAAGAGCCACCTTGCCAAGGTAGGTTGCCATTCCGAAGGTAGGTGTATTGCCTCTCGGCCCTCGAAGGAATCCCTTCGGGACATGACGGGACGTGACAGGGTTGCGGCTTGCGACGCCCACGGCTGGTGAGTGGAGAACCGAGGAAATCCCCACGGCTTCAGCCGTGGGATTGAGAAGTACACAAACAGCTCCGAAACCGTTTCAACGGTTTACCGCTTTTACCACGCCCACGGTTGGAAACCCCGCCCGAACGGCCGATATGTAGGACCGCAATGTTCGGTCGGGCGGGCGTGGGCTACAAGCCCTCCTGCAAATCTTCCGGCAACAAAACGCCGAGACACAAAAGGCGTGCAATCCCCCTGTCACGTCCCGTCACGAAGTGATGCCTTCGGCAAAGGGATCCCTTTGGGAAAGTGATGGCTTTCCCGTAGGTCCGTAGGACTCCTATGGAGGACTCCTTCGGAGCGCCAAAGGGGGATGAGCAACCGAGGTTCTCAATTTGCGATTTTTCATGTTCCTTGTTGACTCTGTCCAGAATTCTGTCTGGATTCATTTTACCCCAAGGAGGAAAGCATGAGTGTGACCATGATACCCGTAACGGAAGCAAAACAGCGGTTCACCGAGATCGTCAGGCGCGCCGAGGAATTCTTTGACCGTTATCTTGTGACAAAGAACGGCAAAGAGGCCGCCATTGTGATGAGTGCAGAGGAATATGAGGGCCTCCTGGAGACCATCGATATTCTGGCAAGCCGACGGGAGGTCCAGGCCCTTTCAGAAGCAACCGGGCAGGCAAGGAAGCATCAGACTGTGTCGCTGGAAGAGTACAAGTCTCAGAAGAAATCCGCAGGCACGAGGCGAGCCCGTCGTTGAGCCGATCAGTTCAACTGACCTCGAGAGCCGTAAAGGATCTTGACGGTCTCGGAAGGAGCCGACCGGCTTTTACACAGAAGGTTATTGCAAAGATTGAATCACTCTCCGATGATCCGACGGCCGGAAAGCCGCTCGTTGGCCCTCTCAAAGGCATTTGGTCGTTGCGTGTCGGAGAGTACAGAATTCTCTATCAAGCCGATTCAAAAAGGGTCACGGTCCTGACGATCAATCATTGGAATGAAGCATACCGATAAAGTGCGGGCCTTAAACCGAGGTTCGAAAAACATATGACCCGAAATCAGTTGGCACGTGTGGTGGCGGTCCAATCGTGCGTTAGTTCCCGCACAAGAAACCTGAATGGTGAGAGTTTGTAATACCTATAGTGCGAGGAACTACCGGCATTGGTTAGCGTGCGCGTTACTCGGGGTGGATGATTCCCATGTGCGTTTTGATTTCGGGGAGAGTTTTCTTTGGCTACTTTCTTTTCCAAAAGAAAGTAGCGATACGATCACGAATGGCGAAGTTTGCGCTCACCGGCGCAGTCTCCCCGCGACCCTAACCAACGAACTCTAGCAGGCGAAAAAGGAGCCACGAAGGTAAACATGCTGAACACTTATCCAAACCTCCCGGAATCACATCGGAATGCCCAAGTCCTTGCAGACCGATTCAACGCCGACGAGCAGCTCTGGCACAAACTGCGAGGGAGAAGGAAGCTTAGACGAAAGCTCCTGTCTTGGCTGACGGAAAGTGAACAACGGGCTCTTGACGAACTCGAGTTCTCCCGAACAAGGCCGCCTGATGACTGCATTGGAAACGTTGACCTCGCCTGTGTGCAAGAGGCCATCCACCTTGGCAAGGTAACGTAAATCTTGGCAGAGCCACCTTGCCAAGGTAGGTTCCCTCGGTCAATCGTTGCCTGCCCCGAAATGCTTTTGTTCGGGGGCAAGCGGGGTATCGAACTCATCCCCCGCCACACCCGCCAGAAAACTCGGCGGGCAGGCAGCACGGCGGGCAAGCCTTCCCTTCTCTCCCGCCACAAAGCACGGCGGGCAAGTGGAAAGAGAAGGGAGTCGCCTCAAAAGCAGAAGAACTGAGTTTACAAAAACTGAGCCGCCGGAATTTAGGGCGCTGTGTGTTGGAAGATCCGAATGTGCGTTTAATTGCACGACATCAAATGATTGAGAATCCACCTTTCGTGGCGTCGTGCAATTTCCGGCGATTTCCTAATGAGATCCGCATGCGGGTTGGCGATTACCTCGTGCGTTTAATTCCGGCGAAGGTTCTCTTTGTTACTTTCTCTTCCAAGAGAAAGTAAAGATACTTTTCTCAATGAACGAGACTCCACAAATCAGCCGCAGTGTCCACAAACCTAGAACTCACCGAATCGCTAGCGTACGAGGACCATTTTCCTCGTCTGCACAAAAGACCCGGCTTCCAACCGAACATAATACGTTCCGCTCGGTACTTTGGAAGCATCCCAAATCGTTTGATACCGTCCTGCGGGAAGAATTTCGTCCCTCAGTACGGCGATCGCTCTTCCTAAGAGATCGTATACCGCAAGTTGAACCCTCCCCAAAGTGGGCACCCGAAATTCTATGGTCGCCTGCGGGTTAAACGGATTTGGATAACCCTGAAAAAGCATGAAATCTTCCGGGAAATCATTCTTGACCAACGGTGTCGATACCAGCTCGGAAATATCCCTCCGCCAGACACCCCCTTCAATCACGCCGGCGAAACACCACGGACCGGCAAACGACAATGAAACGATCCATCTCGGCCAGTTAAAACCGCTGGTGGGAAGATTCTCACTCACCGATTCCCAATGCACACCGTAGTCAGAGGAACGGAATATTCCGTTCTCAGTTCCTGCGAGGATGTACGGCCCCGATGCCGCCAAGGAGCGAACAATAAGGTTCGTCAGCCCGATATTAGGAGCATACCATGTGAAGCCGTCCGTGGAGACCGAGACCCCTCCGCCGAGCGAACCGGTGAAGAGCATTCCGCGATGTTCTATCAGGTCCAAGACCCACAGAGACGAAAGTCCGGTGTTGATCCCCTGCCATGTGTCTCCAAGATCGCCTGACCGGTAGACGCCGTAGCTGAGAACACCGGCAAAAAGAATGGAGTCCTTTACGATCAGACGTTGGATGATCTTGTTGTTCATTGCGGGCCCGGCCGGACTCCACGAGACACCCAGATCCGTTGACCGATAGACCTTATCTGAGCCCGCGAAGAAGACCGAATCCTTTGCTGCAAACGTGAGCACATCGTACGAATCCAGACCGCTGCATTCAACCCACGTCGCCCCCGAATCCACTGAGCGAAACGCGTTTTTATAACCCCCTGCCAGGAGGATCCCTCCGAAATTCCTTACAGTAAAAAAATTGTACGAGCTCATCCCGTTCGTAGCGGTTTCCCATGTTCCCCCGGCGTCGGATGTCCTGAACATTCCTCCCGCCGATCCGGCCGCATAGAGGTATGCACCGAGCGTGTCGAACTCGTTCACTGATAACGCGGAAAGCCCCGAATTCGCCCGCTGCCAGCTGATCCCGGCATCCGATGAACTGTGGATTCCTCCATAGGAACCGGCGAAGATCATGGAATCGGATTCGACCATGTCGAAAACGTACGGCCTGGCCAAACCTGAATCGGCCGGTGTCCATGTGGTCCCGTTATTCACGGATCGGTACAACCCGCCCTGTGTCCCGGCGAGGAGCACGGATCCGGATTTGAAGATCGCCCCGCCGATCGATCCCAGCCCGGCCCCGGACCAATGGGAACCAAGGTCGGTTGAACGAAAAACGCCCGAGCCCGTTTGCGCGAGTATTTCCTGGCCGGTGAAAAAGAGATCGTGGACAAAGGCGCCGGTCATGCCGGTGTCAGAAATGGCCCAGCTCATGCCGAGGTCGGTCGACCGAAAGAAACCGCCAACCTCACCCGAGGCAAAGAGCAGGGTATCGTTCTCAAAAAGGAGCCTGAAGTTTGATGAGGGGAGTCCTGTCGTGATGGAGCTCCAGGATGTTCCGTCATTCGTGGAGCGAAATACTGCCGCGGGGTTCCGGCCAACAGAACGGAATCCATCACAGCCAAAGCCTTGATATTCCGGTTCGTCAATCCGGACGAGACCTCTTGCCAGGATTCTCCCCCGTCACTCGACCTGAATATTCCGCCCGGGCTCGCGAAGGTCGAGTTGGCAAAAAAGATGAACCGCGGATTGGCCCCCATGGCAGAAATGTCGTGCCCTTCCGGTCCTCCGTCGATCTTCCCCCATGAAGATCCCTTGTCCGTGGAACGGAGAATACCGATATACGGACCCCAGCAGAATATGGAAGAGTCAGAAACAAGGAATCCGTCCACCTCTCCTCCCGCCGGGCCATTGGTCGCTTCCCATTGCGCGTGGAGATTGAACAGGGGGCTCCAAAGGAGGATCAGAACTACAGCAAGAGTCAGTATCCTGTTTTGATTACCCATAGAGTTGGGGTGACAAGTAGATGGTGCAATGATGAACAATGAGACTTGATTCCCGCGTTCCCCGCCTTCGCGGGGATGACGCGGGAACTGAAACTTGAACCCCTGCCATTTCAACCCGGAACTTGGAACTCGAAACCTTCTCTCCTCTCCCCTGCTACTTGCGAAGCTCTGCAACCGTAAATCCTTCCACCTGGAGAGGGGAAGTCGATGTCGTTTCCGCGGTTGCTTTCTGTTGTTCCCTTGCAAACCACTGCCTATCCAGTCCGTTCAGCTCGGCCGTCAGTCTCAGCCATTCGACCTCCAACGGATGCATTTCCTTGTCGGAGAATGCCAGGACAAACCCGTCCTGAACAAATTTTGTTGCCAGTTCTTTTGTAGAGAACCTTGGAGGCTGGTCCCTGACGTTCTCGTTTTCCAATATCCCGGCTATGGCTTGTTCGCAGAATTCTTTTTCAAATCCAAGGGCTTTCCCAATGCGTTTCATGAGAGCGACTTCGGAATCGGAAACCTTCCGATCCTGTTTGACAAGCACGAGGAGTCCCTTGAAATAGTTGCTTGCATCGACAATCGGAATGTTCATGTGTTTGACACCGCCTTAGCTCATCTGTTGACAAAACTTGATAATTCACAACCCATTCGACTGCATCTGAATTTAGATAATAAAAAGGAGAGATCAGAGGTCGGTCCAGGATTTCCCCGGAAGGTCGGAGTCTCTCAAGGAGCTTCGGGCTGACAAGTTTGCGAGCAGAATTTTCCCCGTCGGGACGCACAAAACGCGTTTTCCATTTTTCCTGTCCCACGGCCGTTTTTCAATCTGAAATCTTCAATCTGCAATCTTAAATGTTTAGCGTTCCCGCTTCGTTGCCCTTCGACCGTTCGGCAAGTCTTCGACCCTGAAGGTCTCAGACCGAAGGGCTCACGGCTCAGGGCACACTCAGCGGTCGGCGTGCTACAGGGGAGCGGAGTTTATCCCGCTGTTTTCTAGCGGGACTCCGTGCTCCCCCCGATACAATGCAAAGGCTAACTATCGGGGGTCGCACCGCCCGCCTTCGGCGGTCGCCCTTCACATCCCTAACGTTTACCCGCCGTAGTGTGTTTTCCCACACGAAGGCGGGCAACAACTTTCGAACCGTGGTTTCAGCGCGAATCTTCTGAGGCTGCTGTTATCTCAATCCGCAATTGGCAATCCGAAATCTGCAATCTTACACGTTCCACCGCGATTCTTCTGTCGCTGCTGCGTCCAAGAGGCTTCCCACCTTGGCAAGGTATCTTGCCAAGGTAGGTTCCCTCGGTCACTCTTGGCAAGCGGGTATCGAACTCATCCCCTTCCCTTCTCTTGGAAAGAGAAGGGAGTCGCCTCAAAAGCAGAGGAACTGAGGTTTGAGAAAACCTTGTCGCTGGCGCCCGCTTATGCCCGCTAAGAAGCCGCGGGCATGACAAACTGCGGGCGTAATCTCAATGAAGATCCTCCCAAGCAGGTGTACCAAAGACCGCCGAGGTATGTCGCAATCGTTGACTGCCCCGACTTGCCCGCCGTCTGTCTGGCGGGAATGCTTTTGTTCGGGGGCAAGCGGGGTATCGAACTCATCCCCCGCCACACCCGCCAGAAAACTCGGCGGGCAAGTGGGAAGAGAAGGAAGTCGCCTCACAAGCAGTGGAACCGAGGTTTGAAAGAACCGAGCCAGCGGCGCCCGCACAGATGGTGAATGGTTAATTGGTGATTGATTAACTGGTTAATTGGGAAAGAGGATCCGAGGTATTGCCCACAGCTTTAGCTGTGGGTTAGGAACAAAACAAAAAAATGTAGAACCGTTTTAACGGTTTTGAGCTTTAGGCGCGAGGAAACCAAGGTTCCCAAAGACCAAGCCGCCGGAATTTCGAGCAAGTGGGGCGGCCGCCATACCGTGTGTTTACCTGCCTGCGTGCCGAAGGCACTTCGGCAGGCAGGTTTCACGACGACAACGTAAACTCGTTGAGTTTTTGAAACAGTTCAAAAGGAGTGAAATACGGCCTGTGTGTCGGAAGGTGTACGTTGTGGGACTTTAATTCCGGCGTGAAGTTCTCTTTGCTACTTTCTCTTTCTAAGAGAAAGTAGGACTGCGTTTGCCGTTTGTGGAGATCGTAGAAAGGTCGCAGTATCACAAATCATCAAGATCCAAATCCCCCGCCCTACCCAACCTGCCTAAATCGCTCAATCCTCATCTCCAACAACCCCTTATCCGGCGCCTGGCCTAACGTGACAAGAGGACAGGAAAAAACAAAGGCGCAATCCTTTCGAATCGCGCCCAATGCTGCTCCCAACGGAACAAAATTCTCTTACTTCTTCCCTTGTTCAGCCGTCGGTTGTTTCTTCTTCTCGATTTTCATTCCGCGGTCTTTCTCGTACTCCTTGTGGTATTTGCCGAAAGGCATCGCAAAGAGGATCGTCTGATTGGCCCTGCTGGCCAACGGCACATAGTCCGTTGCCGCGGTCTTAATGGCCGTTGTAGCAACCTGCACGAGCAGACCCGCAAGTCCCGTTTGACCGCCTGATTCTCCCGTCGTACTGACGCTCACCCGGTCGTCGTAGAACCAGAGCACCTCGCCCGTTGTTGTCGACTTGAGTTCACAGGCGATCTTCACATTGACGCTCCCTGATGTCACCAGGTATGTCGTGTTCCATTCCAGAATCGTCACATACATCACAGCGTCCGCCCCGAAGTATTCTTTGAACTTCTGCGGAGGGACGTTGAACATTGTCTCCGTGTCAAACATCCCCTCCTGCTTGAGAACCTCATTGACCACTTCCATCGGGAAGACATAGTATCCCATGTTCGTAAGCGGTTCGGCAACGGTCGTGGTGTAGTATTCCTTCGCGTCTGCGGCAGTCGATTTGTTGATCGGCGGCAGCACGAGAATGGTCAAGGGGTGATCTTCGTACATGTTGGGAGCGAATTCCTGCTTTGTGATGGATTCCGCACATCCGGCAAGAATTCCCGCCAACAGGGCGAGCAGAACAGCCGTTGGCTTCATGATCCCCCCTTTTTTTGGTAGGCCTGTTTAAAACGCGCTATGAATACGCCTGATTCAGGGTAAAGCGAGAGTTCCTTGTCAAGATACCCGAGCCCTTCTGCTTCCTTGCCTTCGAGGACGAGCATGTAACCATACTCAGCATAGACGCCGGGTGGGACCGGGAGTTTCTTCTTGGGGGATTCGGTGATAATAAGAAGGAGACTCTCTTTATGAGCTGCGAGGGTCTTCTCATCGGGAGTTTTTTTATAGGAGTACAGCGTGCTCGAATAATCTCCCCAGAAGAACGCTTGCCCGGGCGGCACGCATCCGATGAGGAAAAGGAGAACGGTTGAGAGAATGAAGATCGGATATTTCATGGGATATTGATCTCCATGGTGACCTGGTTGTCTACATAGACGGTGCGGTCGACAATCATCTGATTGTTCCGAAACACCGTCACCCGATGATTCCCCGGCTTGACCTCATAGACGACCTCTTTGTCGCTGTCTTTGGCCGGAACGAGCGGAAATGCATCCTTGCCATCGATGCTCACGGTCACCGATTGAGCGTTCCCGGTGAACTTCAGGAATCCTTTTTCGGATTTCTGCGTAACGCTTTCAACGTACCCTCCGCTGCAGGCACAAAAGACCAGGCAGACGATGAAGATAGGAATCACACGCATGGGACCTCCGTTCATTTTTCCTGAATGTAATATCCGTCAAACCCGGACGTGGGGAGTTCACCCGACACTTTGGAGCAAATCGACAGCTCGGTGACCGCGTCACCGGGGACAAGGGAGACCACCCTGAGACTTCCCACCTCTTTCCCCGGCAGTTCGATCATGATTCCGGTTTGAGGATTCTTCACCTTCTGTCCCCGTTGGTAGACTTTAAACGAGTCACCCTCTTTGATTCCCTGCAGGGCCCCGCCCGAGATAATGAAATTGCCATCCTGGAATGAAAGCAGATACGATCGCCAGGGCTTATCGAGGAGGTTCTCAGCGACATTGCTGACCAGTTTTGAAATTGCAGCGGTCAAAACCTTGTCATTGAGCGTTGCATCGTAATCAGCCGTTTTCCCAAGTCCAACGACGGTTTCCGCCTCTGAAGAGGCCTCCGCCTCGCCCTCTTCTGAATAGACGATCCTGCTTGTCTGCACGTCGACAAGTCTGATCGTCACTTTGGCCTGGGCAGTCTGCTTTTTCGATCTACTGAAGACCCCCACGTCGCTGGTTGTCTTCCTCCCAAATTCCGTAATGGATCCAAGGACGAGGTAATCTGCCGGAATGTTCAGGGAAT
Source organism: Bacteroidota bacterium (assembly GCA_035286705.1). Taxonomy (GTDB): domain Bacteria; phylum Bacteroidota; class Ignavibacteria; order UBA10030; family UBA10030; genus JACPLA01. The sequence goes on along the minus strand of DATECW010000082.1, from coordinate 1,570 downwards.
CAAGGCTGCCCATTTGTTTTTCTTTTGTAAGTTGAACCAGATCGACCCGTTCCAGCATGACGAATTTTTCCGTTGCGGTCAGCTTGCTGGAAAGAATGTCCATAGCCTGTTTTCCAAGGCGGTCATTGTTCTCGTCGTAGAAGAATCCCTGGCCGTATTTGGTCTCATTGGAGAACCGCGCAATGGCGACCTTTCGTTTCAGCGACCGTTCCGGCTGCTTGAGGCTTTGACTCACTTGGGGAGTTGTCTGCGGAACTTGTCTTACTTCCGGCGGTTTGGTTGAGGCGCATGCTTGAAGAATCAGCGCGGCCGCGCCAAAAACAATGATGTTTCTCATCATGGTGTTACTCCTTCGGCTAAAAAAGAGGAGTGAATGAATACCAGAAACGTGTAAACAAATGGTATGATACCCCCGCGGTGTGGCGTTCGTGAATCTAGTGATTCACCAACTCAGATACAACAGATAGTCGCTACTTTCCTCTCTTGCCCATCGGCTCGTTTATGTCACCCCGTTGAGATACTCGATTACGGGCCTATATCATTTCAAACCCAATACGTTTCAAATAGTTGAAGGTAGGATCGTAATACTCAGCCTTACGAGTCGGATCACGTCTCCATTCGGCACCACAATGACCATTCCCTGTCGGGCCCGCGTAAGAAGCACCCTGTAGGCATTCTTCTGGTAGGCCTGACGATCTGGTTTCTTGATGAAATTCCACTTGTCACCGACAAATGAACGATGCTCCCATGCTTGTTTGCTATAGCGAAAATCGGCATCCCAGGTGACACACGTCCAGTCCAGCTCGAGGCCCTGGACATCAAACTCCGTTGCAACGTCCTCTAAGTAGTACGACGACCGGACATCTTGCTTCCCATCCAGGAACCAATGAATCGGATCCATCGGAGATTTCACATCAATGGCGTAGGGCTTTAACCGCTCTGCTTGAGAGGAGACCACAATTCCATATCTTTCGGTGGCTCGTGCTTTTTCCGGTAGCCACTCTTTTGCTCTCGATAGTTCTCTGGTAACGACAATGGGATAGTGAGGGCTGATTTGAGATAGTGTTCTTTTCCTTGGGTGTCGGGAACCCCCGAGAAAAGCTCGGGGCAGGCATTTCCCGACACAGCAGACACGGCGAGCAGGCATTTCCCGACACAGCAATGCCAGTGCCGTGGAATGGTCCACGGCACCCCAGGTGAAAAGGTCGAGGATCTGTTTGTCGGGAACCCCCGAGAAAAGCTCGGGGCAGGCATTTCCCGACACAGCAGACACGGTGAGCAGGCATTGCCCGACACAGCAATGCCAGTGCCGTGGGATGGTCCACGGCACCCCGGGTGAAGAGGCAAGAAGGAATCCTTGCGAGAGGCCTTCACTCCTTCGTCGTTCGACGACTCGACGACTCGACAGGCTCGTCGCGCGTCGCTCACGGCTCAGGACAGGTTCACTCAGGGCTTCACCTTTCCTTGGGTGTCGGGAACCCCCGAGAAAAGCTCGGGGCAGGCATTTCCCGACACAGCAATGCCAGTGCCGTGGAATGGTCCACGGCACCCCGGGTGAAGAGGCAAAACG
>DATECW010000081.1:0-11274 GCA_035286705.1 Bacteroidota bacterium | reverse complement strand
TGCCTCCGCAGACTCCATCGTCGATGCCTCCGTATCCGTCAAGGATGAATCGGAAATCGATTTGATCAGGAAAGCTGTTTCGCTTACCGAAAAAGTGTTTCTCGAAGTTCTGAATATCATAAGAGAAGGAGTGAGCGAACTCGACCTTGCAGCTGAAATTGGGTATCTCCACCGCAAGTACGGTGCCGAGGCCGATGCATTTGAACCGATCGTTGCGAGCGGTGAGCGCGGAGCATTGCCTCACGCAAGGGCTTCCGCGAAGAAAATCAGAAACCGTGAACTTGTTACGATTGATCTTGGATGCCGCTACCGTGGCTACCACAGTGATCTCACCCGAACGGTGGCCCTCGGACGGATCAATCCTGAGCGCCGCCGGCTCTACACCGTTGTCCGGGATGCCCAACAACTTGCCCTTGATGCGGCAAGAGATGGCATGACCGGCAAGGAACTCGATGGAGTTGCGCGCCGACATATCAAAAGCCGGAATCTCGGCAGGTTCTTCACACACTCATTGGGGCATGGGCTTGGCATGCAGGTGCACGAGAATCCGCGCATTTCTTCGCAGAGCAACGATATTCTTGCTCCGGGAAATGTCATCACAATCGAGCCGGGCGTCTATGTGCCGGGTGTCGGCGGAGTCCGGATCGAAGATGATGTTGTCATTCGCAATAGGGGACACGAGCTTCTGACAACAATACCGAAGGAACTCATTACTCTCTGACTGCCCTGACGGGCAGTCTTTCTATTTCATGGAACGATCAAGAACAGTGCTGTTTGTGGCTTACTACTTTCCGCCAATGGGCTTAAGCGGTGTTCAGCGCACGCTGAAATTTGCCAAGTACCTTGCGCAGTACGGCTGGAAATCCACCGTGCTCACAGTAGGCCCCACCGGCTACTTTGCTTTTGACCCACCATTGTTGAAAGAAGTGGAGGAGGCAGGGATAAACGTCTTGAGGACCGGTTCACTGGACCCCAACATGATATTCAAAGGCAAAGGGCTTGTCAGAATGCCGTCGGAGGGGACGAGAAAGTTGCTGCAATTTTTCGGAGACTTGCTCTTTGTGCCTGACACAAAGATCGGTTGGAAAAGAAAGGCCGTCAAGGCGGGGTCTGAGTTCCTGCGAAACAATCATTGTGACGCAATCATTGCGACGGCTCCCCCGCAGACAGATTTCATGATAGGCCTTGGACTGAAGAAGAAATTCAAGGTGCCCCTTATCCTCGATTATCGGGACGCGTGGTTGGATTATCCTTTTAAATTCTTCCCGACCCCTCTTCACCGATGGCTTCATAGACGGCTGGAGAAAAAGATGGTTCGCGGTTGCGACCGCATAGTCGTAAGCCACCGCCGTGTCAAGGAGACCCTTGTCAAACGGTATCCTTTTCTTACCTATCATGATGTGACGATCATTTCGCAGGGATTTGACCGGCAGGATTTCAGCTTTCCCAAGGCGGAATCAGCGGCCGCTTTCAAGAAGCTGAAGATCGTTCACGCGGGGACCTTCTACGGCGGCCGCAGCCCGTCGGTGCTGATTCATGCAGTCCACAATGTGCTGAAGCAATTCCCTCAGCTTCGGGGGAGGATCGATGTGAGTTTTATTGGGAATACCCGGAGGGAAGATCAAAACCTTGTCCGGAAACTGGGGATGCAGAACGACGTCAACTTCCTCGGCTACCTCGAACATCATGTATGTTCGAAACATCTTCATGAAGCCGATGTTCTTTGGTTCGTCCTCGACAATGATTTTCAGTCGCCGGGGAAACTCTATGAGTACTTTGGCGCAAAGAAACCGGTCTTTGCGTCGATTGTGGATGGTTACATGAAACAGCTTCTGCTGGAGAGCAAGGCCGCTTTTTGTGTGCCGCTGAATGATCAGGCTGCGCATGAGCAGGTTCTCCTGCAGCTTGTGAAGCTCTTTGACGAGCGAAAATTGCCGAAACCCCCGGATGATTTTGTCGATCGTTTCGATCGCCGAATGCTGACGGGAGAACTTGCCCGGGTTCTGGAATCGCTGATGGATATTGATACCCATGCCTTTGTCAAGCTCGGGGAACCTGTTGCATGAATATTCTTGTCATTGGCTCAGGCGGCCGGGAACACGCGCTGGTGTGGAAATTGCGGCAGAGTCCGGGTGTGAAAGAAATCTATTGCGCTCCGGGGAACGCGGGCATTGCCGGGCTGGCGAACTGCATCCCGGTCAAGGCGACTGACCTCCGCGGACTCCTGAAGCTGACAGGAGAAAAACAAATTGACCTTACCGTCGTGGGTCCGGAACAGCCGCTGGTGATGGGTATCGTGGACCTCTTCCGCAACAACGGCAAGGTCATCTTTGGACCGACAGAGAAAGCGGCGCAACTCGAGGGAAGCAAGGCCTTTGCCAAGGATTTCATGACGCGACATAACATTCCAACCGCGAAGTACGGCATTTTTTCTCTTCAACAAAGGAAGGAAGCGGAAGAGTTTGTCCGAAGTGCACAGGCGCCGTTGGTTGTAAAGGCGGACGGCCTTGCGGCAGGAAAGGGGGTTGTCATGTGTGATACAAAGGAAGTGGCACTCCTGACGCTGCGTCAAATCCTTGAAGACAAGATATTTGGCCAGGCAGGAGAAAAAGTGGTCATCGAAGAATGCCTGCGTGGAGAGGAAGCGTCGATTTTTGCATTGTGCGACGGGACAAATATCGTGACGCTCGCTGCAGCTCAGGATCATAAACGCATTCTCGAGGGGGATCTTGGAAAGAATACGGGCGGCATGGGCGCGTACGCGCCGGCCCCGCTGATGACTTCCGAACTCCGTGACCGGGTCGTCAATGAGGCGATTCGCCCGACATTGAACGGCATGCAGTCGGAGGGGACACCGTATACAGGATGTCTCTACGTTGGGCTGATGGTGACCGAACGAGGTCCGATGGTGCTTGAATATAACTGCCGTTTCGGAGATCCCGAAACACAAGTGGTGGTTCCCTTGATCGACGGCGACTTCGCCGAGCTCCTTTTCTCGGCCTCAACCGGTTCGCTTCGGCCCGAACAGGCCCGTCAGCATCCCGCGTCAGCCGTGTGTGTGGTGATGGCCTCCCGGGGGTACCCTGATGACTATGAGACCGGGAAGGAAATCAAAGGCCTTGATTCTGTGACGGCCGATGAAGGTGAAGTGGTGTTCCACGCGGGCACCAGGAATGAAAACGGTCGAACAGTAACCGCCGGCGGGAGGGTCCTCGGAGTCACGGCCATAGGATACGGTCATGATCTTGCGGGCACCATCCATGCGGCATACCGCATTGTCGATCGAATAACCTTTGACGGAGCATACTACCGGCGCGATATCGGCCGCAAAGCACTCATGAGCGCGTGAGTCGGATGAAAGGATTGAAAGGATGAAGATTCTCGTCACCGGCGGGGCCGGGTTTATCGGGTCTCATATCGTCGATGCATATTTGAATGATGGACATGAGGTGGTTGTTGTTGATGACCTTTCCACCGGAAATGAAGATAATGTTCATCGGAACGCACGCTTCCACAAGATGGACATTCGCGATGCATCGCTGGGAGAGCTCTTTGAGAAAGAACAATTCGACGTCGTGAACCATCACGCGGCTCAAATGGATGTGCGCCGGTCTGTTGCAGATCCTCTGTTCGATGCATCAATCAATGTGCTGGGAGGACTGGCGGTGCTCGAAAATGCACGCCGGTACGGAGTCAAAAAGGTCATTTTTGCTTCCACGGGGGGAGCAATTTACGGTGAGCAGGAGACATTTCCGGCGGACGAGGGACATCCGCTCAGGCCGCTGTCCCCCTATGGGATTACAAAATTGTGTACGGAAAAGTATCTTGATTACTACAAGGTGGTTCATGACCTTGATTCGGTCGTTCTTCGGTATGCGAATATATACGGGCCGCGACAGAATCCGCATGGCGAAGCCGGCGTCGTGGCAATCTTCGCAAACAAAATGATCGGCCATGATCAACCTCTGATCAATGGTGACGGAAAACAGACACGGGACTATACCTATGTGGGGGATGTTGTTCGGGCGAACCTCCTTGCCCTGAAACACAAGGGCTCAGAAATGTTCAACGTCGGCACGGGAAAAGAGACGGATGTGATCACGTTGTTCCGGAAACTCAAAGACATCCTCGATCCTGCGTGTCCGGAAGAACACGGGCCTGCGAAGGAGGGCGAGCAACGAAGGAGCGTCATCGGCTATCACAAAATCAACAGAATGCTTGGATGGTCTCCAACCGTGAACCTTGACGATGGACTGGCACTGACGGCAAAATACTTTCGGGAGAAAGGCGCAAGGACCAAGTGAAGGGAGGCGTTCACACGGTTGCTGTTGGTGTTCTTCAGGGCGACAGGCGCTCTGTCGCCCGTGGAATCTCACTGGTCGAAAACGCAGCAGCCGAATCCCTTGAACTCCTGAAAGAAATATACCCCAAGACGGGGAACGCTTACAGGATCGGAATTACGGGGCCGCCGGGGGCCGGGAAAAGCACGATCACCAACAAACTGGCGGGGTACTTCCGGCGCACAAAGCAGAGGGTGGGAATTATCGCAGTGGATCCGACCAGCCCATTTACCGGCGGAGCGTTGCTAGGGGACCGCGTGAGAATGACCGATGTGGAACTTGACCGTGATGTGTTCATTCGCAGCATGGCTTCCAGGGGAAGTCTTGGGGGCCTCAGTAAAAAAGCGAAAGAAGCAGCAGACATTCTTGATGCCTCGGGTCACCAGGTGATCCTTATGGAAACAGTCGGCGTCGGACAGTCGGAGCTTGACGTCGCAGGGGCCGCCGACACAACGATCGTGGTGCTTGTTCCGGAGTCAGGCGACGGCATTCAGGCGATGAAGGCCGGGTTGATGGAGATCGCCGACTTTTTCGTGATGAACAAGTCCGACCGGCCGGGCGCCGATCAGGCCGTTATGTCGATAAAAATGATTCTCGGATTTCGCCCCTCATCCGGGGGAATTGGTCCTGTGTGGCTGCCCGATGTTGTGAAGGCGGTTGGAAGCGAAGGAAAGGGAATCGAAGAAATCGCCGGGCTTATTGCAGGCCATCGCAAGTTTCAGGAAGAGAGCGGCCGTTTGGAACAAAAACGACGGGCAAGGCTCAAACGAAGAATCCGCGACCTTGTCGAAGAACAACTTGAGGAAGGTTTCTGGAACGAACAACGCACGGGGGTTCTCGAACGAGAACTCGGCGGCGTCATCGAACGGCAGATGACCCCGTACGATCTTGCGACGAAGTTGATAAAAGACTTTCGCCGCGACATGAACTGATCAAACTACTGAGTGAATCAAAGGAATCGAACATGACTACCACTCCAACCATCGAAACAGGAATCGAAGCAACGGAAACAATGACCATGCTCAAGCAATCTGCCCGGGAATTTGCCGAGGCGGAAATCCGTCCTTATGTCATGAAGTTCGACGAGGCGCAGGAGTTTCCCGTTGAGATTGTTCGCAAGATGGCGAACCTGGGCTTCCTGGGTGTGGTTACGCCGACCGAACTCGGAGGGGCAGGTATGACGGCCCTCGAATTCGTCGTCATTATGGAAGAAATCGCCCGTGTCGACCCATCGGTCGCATTGATCCTTGCGGCGCACAGTGGATTGTGTCTCGAACACATTCTGCAGTTTGGCAACGAGGAACAGAAGGCGCGCTATATCCCCGACCTTGCGACGGGGTCGAAAATCGGCTCCTGGTGCCTGACTGAGCCCGGATCGGGGAGTGATGCAAGCGGCATGCTCACAAATGCCCGACTCGACGGAGATTCCTACATTCTAAACGGAGCCAAAACCTTCATTACAAACGGATCGTATGCGTCAACGTTCGTTGTGATGGCAAAGACCGACACGAGCAAGGGAAACAAGGGAATCTCGGCGTTCATCGTGGAAAAAGGGATGAGAGTAACAGTCGGCAAGAAAGAAAACAAGCTCGGATTTCGCGCGAGCGACACGGTTCAGTTGATTTTCGACAATGTGAAAATTCCGAGGGGCAATCTTCTTGGGAAAGAGGAGGAAGGATTCAAACAAGCGCTTTCGGTCCTCGACAGTGGCAGAATTGGAATTGCGGCGCTATCCGTTGGCCTGGCGCAGGGAGCGATGGAAGCAGCTATAAAATATTCAAAGGAGCGGAAAGCGTTTGGCTCTACACTGAGCGAGTTTCAGGCAATCCAATTTAAGATCGCCGATATGGCAACAGAGATCGAAGCGGCGCGCCTCCTCACATACAAGGCTGCGGCCGTGAAAGCAAAGGGAGAGCCGATCAATCTCGTCGCGGCGCAGGCAAAGTTTTTCGCAAGCGAAGCTGCCCAGCGTGTGGCGACCGAAGCGGTCCAGATCCATGGCGGTTATGGATTTATCAAGGAATTCCCGGTTGAGAAGTTTTATCGCGACGTCAAACTCCTGACCATCGGAGAAGGCACATCCGAAGTTCAGCGAATGGTCATTGCAAAGAATCTACTACAGTGAGGAAGCTCCATGTCCCGTCTTGGAAAAGCGGTTCAGAACGATGACGCGTTCAAAGCAAATGTGGCGGCGTTTCAATCGCATCTCCGGCGTCTAAACCGCGAGCGTGAGACCGCGGAAGCTGGCGGTGGCCGGGAAGCTCTCGAAAAGCACCGGCAAAAAGGAAAACTTCCCGCACGTGAACGGATCAAGAGACTGATTGATCCGGGATCCTCATTCCTTGAGGTCGGCCTGTTCGCAGCATTCGGAATGTATGAGGAGTATGGCGGTGCACCTTCGTCAGGGACGATCTTTGGAATCGGCAAGATTCACGACCGCGATGTCGTAGTCGTGGCAAATGATGCAACGGTCAAAGCCGGAGCCTGGTTTCCCATCACCTGCAAAAAAAATCTCCGTGCGCAGGAAATTTCGATGGAAAATCGTCTCCCCATCGTGTATCTGGTCGATTCCGCAGGTGTTTTTCTCCCTCTCCAATCCGAAATCTTTCCTGATAAGGAACATTTCGGGAGGATTTTTCGAAACAACGCCGTGATGTCTTCTCTGGGGATCACCCAAATTGCCGCGATCATGGGACCTTGCGTCGCCGGCGGCGCCTATCTCCCAATCATGAGCGACGAGGCGATGATCGTTGATAAAACGGGAAGCGTTTTTCTTGCGGGATCGCATCTTGTCAAAGCCGCGATTGGGGAAGAAATCGACAACGAGGCCCTTGGGGGTGCAGAGGTCCATTGTGAAATCAGCGGTGTGACCGATCATCGGATGAAGAACGACGAAGCGTGTCTTGAGAAAATACGATCGATCGTAAGCAAGCTGGGACATACGCCCACCGCAGGCTTTGACCGCATTGAATCGAGGCAGCCGAAATTCCCCGCCGCAGAGCTCCATGGTCTGATTCCTGCAGATCGCACCAAACCGTATGACATGCATCAGATCCTTGCCCGTCTTCTCGACGGAAGCGAACTGGATGAATACAAGGAAGGGTTTGGCAAAACGGTTATTACGGGCTACGGCAGAATTGACGGCTGGGCGGTCGGAATCGTAGCCAATCAACGCTCAGTCGTGAAAACAAAAAAGGGTGAGATGCAGGTCGGCGGGGTCATTTACAGCGACAGCGCGGACAAAGCGACCCGATTCATTTTGAACTGCAATCAAAAAAGAATTCCGCTTGTGTTCTTTCAGGATGTGACGGGATTTATGGTGGGAAGCAGAGCGGAGCAGGGCGGAATCATCAAAGACGGCGCCAAAATGGTCAATGCCGTAGCGAACAGCGTTGTCCCCAAAATCACGTTTGTCGTTGGAAACAGTTACGGTGCGGGGAACTATGCCATGTGCGGCAAGGCGTACGATCCACGATTGATATTTGCCTGGCCCACGGCTCAAATCGCGGTGATGGGGGGAAAGCAGTCGAGCGAAACTCTCCTTGCCATCAAAGTGCAGCAAATGAAGAAAGGGGGGAAGGAAATATCGGCCGAACAGCAGCAGAAGCTCCTTTCCGAAATTCAGAATCGTTACGAATCTGAGCTTGACCCGTTTTTTGCGGCTGCCCGCCTCTGGGTTGACGGAATCATTGATCCCGTTGAAACTCGCGCTGTCATTTCCCGTGGAATAGAGGTAGCAAATCAGAATCCGGTTGTGCCGCGATTCAATCCGGGTGTCCTGCAAACATAGCTGCGGTTCCAGAAATGACAAAACGGGAATCATATCGTACTATTCTTTTGATTCTCGTGATCGCCGCTTCTCTGTTTCATGAGCTGGCGGCATATGCCCAATGCGATGACAATCCGGCTCCCGACGGACTTACGTGGGATTTTGATGAGGGGGGCGGCGACGGGTTCTCTCTGGGAGATTTTGTCGGCGGACTTTTTACGCCGCAATTGGTGAAGGATACGAGGAAGATACGCAGCTATGTGCGCGATGGGAGATTCGCGGAATTGCTGCGCAGGTGCGGAGACCTTCGGGCAGTTGACGGAATATTTCAAAAAGCCTTGAAAGTTGCCGAATTCAACATTGCGCGTGCACTGTTTCTGTCCATGGTCGGGTGTCTTGAACATCAGAACATTCAGGTGGATGTACCCGTGGTGGGCGCCGTTGGTCTTCCCCTGACATTCGAAGTCGACAGTCTGTTCCAGGCGAGATTGAAGAACCTCCCCCGCCGTCTTTATTCTGATTCTCCGTCGAACGAACCTGGCGACAAGGATAAGCTCCAACACTTTTTTGGATCTGCCTATCTTGCGTACATTTCAGAGTCGCCGGAATTTGCCCGATCAGTGGGCAATGCAGTAGAGTGGGGGGAAGCAAAAATGATTGTCGGAGGAGCCGATGACCCGCGGGACAAACGGGCAAACAAGCAGGGTGAAGCGTTCGGGCATGACTTGCTGTACGTCAACACACTTCTGCCTTCGGATTATCTCACCTTGCCTGTCAGAGATGAATAAAGAACCAAGGTGTCTATGAAGACCATTCTGGTCGTTGATGATGAAAAAGGGATACGCGATTCCATCAAAATGATCCTCGAGTATGAAGGGTACGAAATCCTCTTTGCAGAGAACGGTCAGCAGGCCCTTCAAAAAGTCGCGACGGGCACGGATCTTGTCCTGCTGGATGTTAAGATGTCGGGCATGGATGGGCTTGAGGTTCTTCAGAAGATTCGTGAACGGAATACTGAACTTCCAGTCGTGATGATCTCCGGCCACGGTACGATTGAGACCGCAGTCGAAGCCACGAAGCTGGGCGCGTTTGATTTTCTGCCAAAACCGCTCGACCGCGATAAACTCGTCATAACCGTTCGCAACGCTCTTCAACAAAGCCGGCTTCAGGCAGAGAACAGGAAACTCCAGGAAAGCATCGAAGGAAAATGGCAGATCCTCGGGCAAAGCAAGAAAATCGATGAGATTCTTTCTGTTATTGAACGAGTTGCCCCAACCGATGCACGCGTTCTTATCACGGGAGAAAACGGAACGGGAAAAGAACTCGTTGCCCGCGCGATTCATCGCCAGAGCAAGCGTTCTTCAAAACCCTTCGTTGAAGTGAATTGTGCGGCCATCCCGGCCGAGTTGATCGAATCTGAACTCTTCGGCCACGAAAAAGGATCGTTTACGGGGGCTACCGCTCAACGAATCGGAAAGTTCGAACAGGCCGACGGCGGCACTCTGTTTCTCGACGAAATAGGCGACATGAGCCTGAATGCTCAGGCGAAGGTGCTTCGGGCCCTGGAGGAAGGGACGATCGAACGCGTGGGAGGTACGAAGTTGATTTCGGTGGACGTTCGCGTCGTCGCGGCCACCAACAAGAACATCTCTGCGGCAATCAAGGGCAACCAGTTCAGAGACGATTTGTATCACCGCATCAAAGTCATCCCGATCAACGTACCCGCTTTAAGGGAACGACGTGAGGATATTCCCCTCCTCGTCAAGGCGTTCGTGGAAGACGTCTGCACCAGAAACGGTATTGCACTGAAAACCGTGAGCGATGAGGCCATGCGGAAACTGGAGGTCCATGAATGGCCGGGAAACATACGGGAGCTTCGGAATACGGTCGAACGGCTTGTGATTCTTTCACCGGGAAGTCAAGCGGACATCTCACTCCTGGAGCCGTCGCCACCCGGGGGACAGGGAGAATTCGAAGCCGTGCTCGATACTCACGGAACATTTCAAGAATTCAAGGAACGCGCCGAAGCCGCATTTATCAAGCGGCAGCTCGACCATTATCGATGGAACATTTCAAAAACGGCCGAGGCACTCGATATCCAGAGAAGCCACCTGTACACAAAAATGAAGAGATACGGTTTGACGAAGGAGGGAGCAGAAAGTGAAGCAGATTCGGAATAGACAGAAAATGACCGTGAAGCCGAGGGAAAGTGTGGAGAAGTACTTGCTGCGGGGGAAGAAATCGCAGACGACCAAACGACTTCCGATGAGACACAGCCGCAGGAAAGTGACAAGCAACGGCTGAGCCCATCGAGCAACGTCCAATCTCTCAGTTTCATGATTTGTGAAAGCATGTCGACGGCCAGAGGAGCCGTTGGCCCCTTGAGCTTCAAATGTCATTCCGAGGTCTGTAGTACATATTGTACACCTTTGTCACAGAGACCACCATAGCTCTCTCGGGGCAACGGTTTTCCCTTGACTTTCTAATCGAGATGCTGGACATTCGTGTACTGTTGGTAGTGGTTGGTGGGATCCCCGAAAAAAATCGGGGCAAGCATTAACCGACAACATCCCTCAAGGGGGGATTCCATGATTCGAAGAACTCTTCCAAAGCGGGCGTTGGCCGTTCTGGCATTACTCTGTCTGCTAGTTGCTTTCCTTTCTGCTCAGGTTCATATTCGGGAGAAAATCCAGATCCAGCCAACGTCACCACCGATTACGCAAGCAGAAGTCAGCACAACCGACAATCTTCGTTTTGTGTTCGAATGGACTCCGGATCGGATTCTGGGGAGGATGTTCGTCACGGGCTTGGATAACGATTTCAACGTTGTCGTTGATACCTTCTTGACGGACGTCGGAGGGCACTTGGAGGTCATTTCCCCCGCAGTGGAGGGAGAGTACTCATTCAACCTGCAGATTCGGACCGCGGAGCTTCTTCCCGGAGAAGAGGAGACATTGAAGCTGTCGATCTATCTGAATGAGACTCTCCTCAGGGAGGACACAGACTTCAGCTACACTTTCACAGGAACCTTCTCGGTTTGGATTCCTGAGAGTTTCATCTATTTTGCCGACCCTCTTCATCATTTTTCACTCCAACTGAGTCCAACTCCCTTATCGTACGGCGAGGCCTCGGTGCTCATAGTCATTGCAAGAGATGCGAGTAACA